>NZ_PIJF01000001.1:0-187954 GCF_002809985.1 Geobacillus sp. WSUCF-018B | reverse complement strand
ATCATACACAAAAGAAAGGGGGGAACGCGCATTCCTCTCCCACTTACTCCCTTTGGTCGTTGAAGTGGGAGTCTCCTGCGCGAAATAGGATGAAAAAAGGGAATGTCCGCCGCCGGCATTCCCTTACTCGTTTTCATTGACTTCGTCAACGATCGCCTGCAAATCGCTGCGGAATTTTTCGAGCTGCACGCGCTGCGTTTCCGAGGCAACTTCGAGCGCGTTTTCAATTTGGGCGAACGCCTCGTTTACTTCTTGCCGAAGATGGGCCAGCTGGTGGCCGTAGTCGGCTTGATCACGCACCAAGTGATCGTGCCATTCTTTCGCTTCCATCGTCGCCTTTTGCGCTGCTTGAAACGCCTCTTGCTTCGTTTTATGGTAAACCATGGCTCGTCCCTCCTTCGCAGTCATTGCGGTCGTTCACTACTTATCGTTTCAAACCGGGCGCAAATTATGCGCCGAATAAGCAAAAGCACAACGCCGCATGCTAACGGACAAAGGAGGGACAACAAATGACGAACAAAAACGACGGCAAAGATATGCGCAAAAACGCCCCAAAAGGCGACAATCCTGGGCAGCCGGAGCCGCTTGACGGTTCGAAAAAAGTGAAGAACCGCAATCACACGCGACAAAAGCACAACACAAGCCACGATATGTGACGCAAACAAGCGGAGTTTTCCTTCTCCGTTCAGCCGAGACCGGCGGCAGCCGGGAGGGCTGAACGGCTGGCGCCCTTATGTTCACATAATAAAATTATTGTAAAATCAACAAAGCGGGCGGTCGCTAGAACAGCCCGTTGCCGCCCGCCTTGGGTTCATTCCCGTTGAAGCGAATCATCCTCACCCGGTCAACAAGCCGGCCGACGACAATTATGATTCGGTTGTTTGCCGCTTGAGCGCTTCATACAGCTCCACGAATTCAGCGGCTAAATCCTTGACCGTGATCGCCGTCATTAAATGATCTTGGGCATGCACCATCAGAAGCGTCACCACCGGCTGCCCGCCGCTATGCACAAAACAAAAGAACGAGGCCTTATTCGACCCCGTTCATCTCGCGAAGACATGGTGCCCGATGCGAATCGTCACCGGACGCGACAACATCCATTTGTCTTTGGTGATTTTCGGATTGTAGAAATAAAGCGAGCCGCGGCGATCGTTTGGGAATAAGGCTAGCGCCTTGTCGACCGCCTCGTAATCTTGCTTGGTCGGCTGAATGCGGGTCAATTTCCCCGTTTTGGCTGGCACAAACGCATAGCCGGATTTCGTTTTTTGATAAATGACGCCGCGCACCGTCTTTGGAAACTCCGGATGCTTTGTGCGGTTTAAAATCACAAGCGCCACTTCCACCTTGCCGGCAAACGGCTCGCTCGAACCGGTCTCCGCCTGCACAAGCTGGGCGAGCAGCTTCCGGTCGGCGGCGCTTAATGAGATCGATTTCTTCTTTGCCGGCGCCGAAGCCGATCGCTTCGCCGCAGCCGGCACTTTTATCTTTTCGCCGGCATAAATCACATCGCTTTTTAACCCGTTTAACAACTTTAACGAAGCAACCGTAGTATGATATTGTTTGGCGATCTTCGACAACGTATCCCCTTTTTTCACTTGATAGTATGTATACGAGCCAGCCGCTTCCGCCGACAGCCCATGAGAGCTTAACGCCATACAGCAAATGATCGTGAGCGCTGCAATCGTCTTTTTCACTTTCACTCTGCGCATCCCCCTCATCGTTGCCTTTTGGCTTTTTTTCTTTGTTTACTAGATTAGCAGGCAAAGAAGGGAACGTCACTGTATATCTTTTCCATACAAAGCGGCCGGCGGCTTTCAATCCATTGGCGCTGTAAGGTGGGACAAGCTTTTTTACAGTTGCATTACAGTTGCATTACGCTTCGTAACAAGCCGCTGTTTGAAACTTGCCAAACAGCAAGCTTTTCGACATAATAGTATTCGACATAATAGTAGACGAATCTTGCCTATGGCAAAAACAGTTGATCATCATGTTGGGGTGGGGATCGTGCTGACCGGGTGGTTTCTTTGGTTTATTTTGCTTTGGGTCGTCTTTTTGCTTGTCATGATGTCGATCGGCGGCTTTTTCATGTTCCGCAAGTTTTTGAAGCGGCTGCCAAAAGAAGATGGAAAATCGGAGCTCGACTGGCAGGAATATTACATTGAACAAACCCGCCATTTATGGGGGGAAGAAGAAAAGGCGCTGCTTGAGGAATTGGTTCGCCCTGTGCCGGAATTGTTCCGCGACGTCGCGCGGCAAAAGATCGCCGGCAAAATCGGCGAGCTTGCCTTGAAGGAGCAGGCGCCGCGCATCACGCGCGACTTGTTGATCCGCGGCTATATCATGGCAACACCGAAGCGTGACCATAAATTTTTGATCCGGACATTGCAGGCGAAAGACATCGATCTCGCCCCTTATCAACATTTACTGGAAAGCCGCTGACGTTCCGCCTTTCATCCTAAGGCTGGCCGGCGGCTTTCTCGTCTGTTTCAGCATGAAAAAAGCGGCCCAAACAAGCAGCTTTTTCGGCCGGGACAGACGACTTCATCTCCTCCGTCTGCGAAACATTCCAAGGAAGCGAAGTGAAGCGGCTTCGAGCAACAAAAAAGGAAGCTGTCCATCAGCGGGACAGCTCTTTATGTCAGCACCGGCGGTTTCAGCTGCGCCGCCAGCTTTCTATACGAAACGTACATCGCAATCCGCCATGGGACGATCATCGAAAACGCGAGCAAATAAAACATGCCGCTTAACTGGCGGTAGTCGATCGTTCGTCCTAAATACGTTTTCAAACCAAGACGTATGACAATCAACCCGAGCAAAATCCAAATAAAGGATTTTGAGCGTTTCAAATAAATATCATTGCCCCGAATTTCAAATTTCGACGTTTTAATGAGAAACAGCGAGAAAAACAGGCCAAGAATGACCGCCTCGATCAGTTCCCCGCGCGTAACGCGAAAAACCGGATCGATGAACATCAGCGCCCCGGTGCTCATAAACAGCGGCGGCAAAATAATTTTTTTGGCATTCGTCGGCTTTTCCGACGCCTTCATGCGCACAAAAAAGATGAGAAACGCCATCACAACGGCGATGAGCGATGTAATGAACGCCAAAGCCATCACCTTCTTCCGTCAAAATTCACGGACAACGCTATTATAGCAAAAACCGCTCCGCTTGCCTACCGTCCTCTCGAGCCGCCCCCGCCTTCGTCAAACATCGCACTCGCCTCATCCCCTCTCGCCGGCTAAAAGAAACGCAGCCAGCTGTCTTCCGGCGGTCATAAGCGGCGCCTTCCTTGGCGTACGGAGCCGAAGCTCGCTTACAAAAGACGGGCAATCGCCTCGAGCACGCGGGTTTCTTCAAACGGCTTGACGATGAAATCGGCCGCTCCGGCTTCAATGGCCTCAACGACCATACGCTGCTGCCCGAGCGCCGAGCAGATGATGATTTTCGCCCCCGGATCGATCTCCTTAATCGCCCGCACCGCTTCAATCCCATTCATGACCGGCATCGTAATGTCCATGATGACAAGATCGGGGCGCAGCCGGCGATACAGCTCCACCGCCTCTTTGCCGTTTTCCGCCTCACCGGCTACAGTGTGATCCGCTTTTTCTAGTATGCGGGCCAGCGTTACCCGCATAAACTTCGCATCATCAGCAATTAAAATGGCAGCCATCTTTCCATCGCCCTCTCCTCAACGATATTCCTCCAACAACAGCCGCACAAAGGGCGGCTCCATTGCCGCTAAAAGCCGGTAAATCCGCCAAACAGGCTTGTTGTGTAAGCAATCAGCTTTGTCATCCAGTCAAAGTACAAAACGACGCCCATCGCCACCATGACATAGCCGCCCACCTTCATGATGGACGCGCTATGGCGGCGAATCCATTGCAACTTGCCGATAAAAAACGACAAAATGAAAAACGGAACGGCAAATCCGAGCGTATAAGCAAGCATATACACCATTCCTGAGCCCGGGTTGGTTGCGGCTAGAGCGACAACCGCCACCAAAATCGGCCCCATGCACGGCGTCCAACCGGCAGCAAACGCCATGCCAATCAGCACAGAGCCGACATATCCCGATGGCCGTTCACGAAACGAAATGCGCCGGTCTTTCAGCAAAAACGCCGGCTTCCACAACCCGGCGACGACGAGGCCGAGAGCAACGATCACGACCGCGCCGATTTGCCGGATCGCATCTTGATAATCAACAAACAGCCTTCCAAGCAGCGAGGTGCCAAAGCCAAGCGAGATAAAAATGAGCGAGAAGCCGAGCAAAAAGCAAAGCGTATGCCATAAGCTGCGGCGGTTCAGCATTGCGTTTTCCTCTTTCAGCTCGCTGACCGACACGCCGGTGATATACGATAAAAACGCCGGATAAAGCGGCAAGCAGCACGGAGAAATAAACGACAAAAACCCGGCGCCGAACGCTAAAAATAGATTGAGATCATTCATTGGTGAACCAGCCCCTGCTTTTTTACTTTTTATTTTAGCAGAATTCCTTCTTCCCGTAACGTGTTTCTCATTGTTCCTGGTCAATTTTTCTATTTTCCATTTTTGCGTTCACTGATAAAATAGTATAAAGCACCATACACAATACTTCAAGCAAAGGACGGTCGATTCGTGCCGAAATGCAAATTGTTGACCTTGATTGAACAAAAGCGGATGGAGCTTGTCGACACGGTGGCCAAAACGGGGTTAAACTCGGCGGCGGCCATGAAAATCAGCAAAGAACTTGACACGTTGCTCAATGCCTATCAACGCGAACAAACCAAGCGGCGAAAGCAAAGCGCCTCCCGCTAGGCGGGACATGGCGCTTTCTTCTTTTTGTTCCAAGCAGGGGCGGCAAAACGCCGCCATTTACGCATGGACGTCGACGAGGCCGTTTTGCAGCAAGTACATTTGGTAGTAAAGCCCTTTTTGCGCCAGCAGTTGCTGATGCGTACCGCGCTCGATGATTTCGCCGCGGTGGAGGACGAAAATTTGATCAGCGTCTTGAATCGTTGATAGACGGTGGGCGATGGCGATCGTCGTCCGCCCTTTTCGCATGCGCATGAGCGCATCTTGAATCGCTTCCTCTGTTTCGGTGTCAATATGGGCGGTCGCCTCATCGAGCACCAAAATTTTCGGATCAGCAGCGATCGTGCGAGCAAAGGAAAGAAGCTGGCGCTGACCGCTTGATAACGTCGCCCCGCGCTCGGCGAGCACATGGTCGTAGCCGCCGGGCAATTGCTCAATAAACGCATCGGCCTGCACGAGCCGAGCGGCCTCCTTAATGGCTTCGTCGTCCAGTTCCTGATTATACATGCGAATGTTCTCTTTGACCGTCCCGTAAAACAAAAACGGATCTTGCAAGACAAGGCCGAGGCGGCGGCGCAGCTCGGCGCGCGAGTAATCGCGGATCGACCGGCCGTCAAGCAAAATATCGCCGCGGTCAAACTCATAAAAGCGCATGAGCAAGTTGATGATCGAACTTTTGCCGCTGCCGGTATGGCCGACAAACGCGACCGTCTGACCTGGACGGATGACAAACGACAGCCGTTTCAGCACATCCCGTTTGCCGTCGTAGGAAAAGCTGACATCCCGAAATTCGATTTCCCCGCGCTCGATCACATGCGGCGACCGATTTGGATTGGCCGGCGCCTCTTCTTGATGATCAAGAAGGGCAAACACGCGAGAGGCGGAAACGATCGCCTGCTGGTAAAGAGACAGGCGCATCATCATTTGCGTCACCGGTTCGAAAAAGCGCTCCAAATAGTTGACAAACGCATACAGCACTCCGATCTCAACTGGGCCATCAAGCGCCGTGATGCCAAAAAAGCTGAGCACGACCATGATCGACAACATATACACCACATCGATCGCCGGTCGAAGCAGCAGTCCATCAAGGTGGATGTTTTTCATCCCCGCCTTGTAATGCGCTTCATTGACGGCGGCAAACTCTTGATATAAACGGCGCTGCTGGCGGAACGCTTGAATGACGGCCATTCCTTGCAGCGATTCGTTCAATTTGGCGTTCAGTTCGCTCAGCCGTTCGCGCATCTCTTGATAAAACACTGAGCTGTAGCGGCGGTATGTGTGCATGATGAACGCGATCGCCGGGAGGATGAACAGGCAAAACAACGCAAGCTTAGCATCAAGCGAAAACATAGCGACAAACACGCCGATGACAAACAAGCCGTTTTGCACAAAGGCCGCTAGGACGCTGATGAACATGTCCTTGATCGCTTCTGTATCGTTCGTCACCCGCGAAACGATGCTTCCGCCCGGCGTCCGGTCAAAATAGCTCATCCCGAGCCGGTGCACTTTCGCAAACACATCCATCCGCAGCGCTTGAATGACGTACAAAGCGAGCCGCTGAAACTCGACAAGCTGGAAGTAGGAAATGATCGTTTTCAAGACGAGCACGCCGAGATAGGCGGCGGCCAGCGCCGCCACCGGTCCAAAAGCGAGGCGGCCCGGCACCAAATAGTCATCAATGAACACTTTCACCAAATACGGGCCGGAAAGCTCCCCGGCCGTTGCCAACAGAAGAAGCGCAAACGCAAGCGCAGTTTCTTTTTTGTATCTTCCCATATAAGCGAGCAGCCGCCATAAAACGCGCCGCTGCTCTTTTGTTGTCAACCATCGGTCGTTCATCCACTTCCCCCTATTCCACAAACAACTTGTATTTTCAAGCTTTTCGCTCCGCTCGTTTTTGGCGGGAGCTCGAACGTTCAGGTCTGTTGTTACTCCGCAAGCGCCTCAAGCTGTTGGCGCCGGTGCATGTCACGATACCAGCCGTCTTCTGTCATCAGCTGCTCGTGCGTTCCGGCCTGCACAATTCGTCCCCCGTCAAGGACGAGAATCCAATCGGCATGCTCAACCGCGCTTAAACGATGAGCGGCGATGATCGTCGTTTTTCCGCGCCGCTCCTGTTTGAGCGCCGCTAAAATCCGCGCCTCGGTCTTCGCATCCACAGCCGACAACGCGTCATCAAAAATGAGCACTTCTGGGTCAATGAGAAGCGCCCGGGCGATGGACAGCCGCTGTTTTTGCCCGCCGGATAGGGAAACTCCGCGCTCGCCGATGACTGTCTCATACCCGTCGGGAAACTGCAAAATGTCATCATGAATGTCGGCCAGCCGCGCCGCCCGTACGACCTCGTCCTCTCCGGCTTCCGGCTTGGCAAAGGCGATGTTGTCGCGGATGGAGGCAGAAAACAAGAAATGGTCTTGCGGCACGTAGCCGATCGCCGAACGGAGCGCGAAAAGCGTATAATCGCGGATGTCGCGGCCGCCGAAGCGAATCTCGCCGTCATAGCCGTCAAACTCGCGCAGCAGCAGGCGAAGCAACGTCGTTTTTCCCGCCCCCGTTTTGCCGACGACGCCAAGCGTCGCCCCACGCTTGAGCTGAAAACGAATGCCCCGAAGCGCCGGCTTCGCCTCCCCCGGATAGGCAAATTGACGAACATCATACTCAATGTCGCCTTGCGGAGCGATGTGAAGGGCATCCGGACGTTCGTTGATTTCATCTTGTTCAGCCAACAGCGCCCGCACCCGGTCGTACGAAGCACGCCCTCGCTCAACAATGTTAAACAGCCAGCCGAACGCCAACATCGGCCAAATAAGCAGGCCAAGGTAGGTCGTAAACGACACAAGCTCGCCGATCGTCAATTCGCCCGCCAAAACCATTTGGCTGCCAAACGCCACAGCGAGAAAAAATGACAGCCCAACAAGCAGCCCGATCGTCGGATCAAACAAGGCGTCAATTTTGGCGACGGCAACGTTTTTCGCCACGACGTCTTCCGATTGACGGCGAAACGCCTCGACATCGTGTTCCTCATAGCCGAACGCCTTGATGACGCGGATGCCGTTGACGCTTTCCTGCACCTTGTCGTTCAGCGACGAAAACGCCGCTTGCGCCGTTAAAAACCGTTCATGCAGCATCGCCCCATACCGGCTTGTCGCCCATGCCATCACCGGCAGCGGCAGCAGGCTGATCAACGTCAGCTTCCAGCTGATCGATATCGCCATCGTCGCCAGGACAAACCCGCCGAGCGTCACCGAGTCGACGAGCGTTAAGATGCCGCTTCCCGCCGTTTGTTGAATCGCCTGCAAATCATTGGTCGCATGGGCCATTAAATCGCCGATCCGCTTCCGCTGGTAAAACGACGGCGACATGTTCGTAAAATGCTGATACAGCTCGTTGCGCAGCTGGCGGGCAAGCTTGACCGCCGAACCGAAAATGAAAATGCGCCAAGCGTAGCGGAGCCCGTAAAGCGCCGCCGCAACGGCGGCGAGGACGGCGATCCAGCGGATGAGCACTTCTTTTGTCATCGTGCCGTTTTTCATATGATCGACCAACAAGCCGATCACTTTCGGCGGGACTGTCTCCAAAAACGCCACGATGACAAGCACGAAAATGCCGGTGATATACGCCTTCTTTTCTTGACGGAAAAACCAAAACAAATCGCGAAACACGCGCATAAGGCCCGCCCTCCTTTCATTTGGCTGACGAACAATCGCCATATTATTGTAACAAAACTAGAAAAATTTTGAAAGAACATTTTGGCAAAATAAAAAGACACTCTCGATCGAGTGTCTGTTTTGCTTATTTCAGTTGATTGTTCATCATTTTCATCATTTGATTGATTTTCTTTTGCGACGGGGTCATGCCCATTTGCATCATCATCATGCGAATCATTTGTTCATTGATCGGCGGGTTTTTCTTTAAATAATTGATCATCGTTTTGCGGGCGATGAAAAACCCGATCGCCATACCGGCGATGAGCGCCAGCACACCAACGAGAATCGTACCCCACATACAGCGCTTTTCCTCCTTCTTGTTGTCTCCCTAACAGTGTACTAAACGATGCGTCATTAGACAATATTTCGCGACAAAAATCTTTTCATTACGCAAATTTTCTTCCTTGCGCCGGCGCAGACAACCAATAGTAGTCGGCAAAATCAGCGTCGACCGCCAAAAACGTCGGCGAAAGCCGAGCGAGCGCCCGCCCGATGTCCGCGGCAAGCGGCGCGCTGTCAGCGACAAGAAGCAAGCGGCGCTTTTGCACGACAAGCAACGCTTCCTCGCCGGCGTCGTTTTGCAAAACAAACATATTGCGCTCCAAATTTTTGCCGACGCGGCCGGCAAAATATTGCTTTAAGCCAAGTTCCAGGCGCGAAAATGACAGCCGTTCGGTGATAAATTCGACTTGCTTGCGGCAAATCGCCTTCAGCGGCGCTTTCGCGTATTGATGCTCACGAAGCAGTTCGACAATTTTTTCTGCCCGATGGCGGTAATGCGACGCCACATCGTCATTCAACAAATAAATCCAATAGCGGACCATGCCCCATCCCCCATTTCTGTTCATCTATTTTCTATTATAGAAAAGGAAAGGGGAAAAATATGTCTATTAACGGCAAGTTTTTTCACTAACATTGTCGATTTTTGTTTGCGGTGGCCATGCGGCCGCAAACAGGCCAACACGTCACGAGCAAGCCTTTGATTCTCGATTCCCCCCGAAAATACGTGACCAAGGTGCAGCCATCTTTCCCAAAAACAAGCTGCCCCTGCAACAACGCAAGGGCAGCTTTCCCGATTACTTGCCGAGCAATGCTTTCACGCGGCGGACGACGTTGTCAACGGTAAATCCATATTCCGCCATAATTTTCTCTCCTGGAGCAGAAGCGCCGAATCGGTCGATGGCCAAAATGTCGCCCTCGGCGCCGACGTAGCGCTCCCAACCGAGCGACGCGCCCATTTCAATGGCGAGCCGCTTCGTCACGGCCGGCGGAAGCACTTCATCGCGGTACGATTTTGGCTGCGCTTCGAAGCGGTCCCACGATGGCATGCTGACAACAGCGACGTCGATGCCATCGGCGGCGAGCGCTTCCTGCGCTTTCACCGCCAAGCTCACCTCCGAACCGGTCGCCAACAGCAGCGCCTCCGGAGCGCCGTTTTTCGCCGGTGAAACGACGTACGCGCCTTTTTTCACGCCTTCATACGCCAACTGAGCGGTTGTCGGCAATGTCGGCACATCTTGACGCGTCAAGACGAGTGCGGTCGGCTTGTCCGTCGACTCGAGCGCCAGCCGCCAGGCGGCCGCCGTTTCGTTCGCGTCAGCCGGCCGGATGACTGACAAGTTCGGCATCGCCCGAAGCGAAGCGAGATGTTCGATCGGCTCGTGCGTCGGGCCGTCTTCCCCGACGGCGATGCTGTCGTGCGTCAAGACGTAGATGACCGGCAAGCCCATGAGCGCCGCCAGCCGAATCGCCGGACGCAAATAGTCAGAGAACACGAAGAACGTGCCGCCGAACACTTTCACTCCGCCATGAAGCGCCATGCCGTTTAACGCCGCGCCCATGGCAAACTCGCGCACGCCAAACCAAATGTTGCGCCCTTCATAGCTGTCCGGCAAGAAGTTGCCGCCGCCTTTGATAAGCGTTTTGTTCGAGCTTGCTAGGTCAGCCGAACCGCCGAACAGCTGCGGCACCGCTTTGGCAATGGCGTTGATCACTTCCCCGGATGACGAGCGGGTCGCCAAGCTTTTGCCCGCTTCATACACCGGCAGCGCCGCCTCCCAGCCATCCGGAAGCTTGCCTTCGATCGCCTGCTTCAGCTGGGCGGCCAATTCCGGATGCGCCCGCTCGTAAGCAGCGAAGCGCTCATTCCACTCCGCTTCTTTTTTCGCACCGGCCTCTTGCACCGTTTCCCGGAAATGAGCGTACACTTCATCCGGCACGTAGAAATCTTCGGAAAACGTCCAGCGGTACGCTTCCTTCGTCAGCTTCGCCTCTTGGGCGCCGAGCGGAGCGCCGTGGACGCCGGACGTGCCCGCTTTATTTGGCGCGCCATAGCCGATCGTCGTTTTCACTTCGATGAGCGTCGGCCGGTCAAGGTCCGCCCGCGCCTCCTCGAGCGCTTTGGCGATTTCTTCGATGTTGTTGCCATCGTCGACGCGCAAATATTGCCAGCCGTACGCTTGGAAACGTTGGGCGACGTTTTCCGAGAACGACAGGTTGAGCTCCCCGTCAAGGGAAATGTCGTTCGAATCATACAGAACGATCAAGCGGCCGAGCTTCAAGTGGCCGGCGAGTGACGCCGCTTCGCTCGCCACTCCTTCCATCAAATCGCCGTCGCCGCAAATGGCGTACGTATAATGATTGATGATCTCAAACCCGTCGCGGTTGTATGTAGCAGCCAAATGCCGTTCCGCCATCGCCATGCCGACCGCCATCGCGATCCCTTGGCCGAGCGGGCCGGTCGTTGCCTCCACCCCTGGCGTATGGCCGTATTCCGGATGCCCCGGCGTTTTGCTTCCCCATTGGCGGAACTGTTTCAAGTCGTCCATCGTGACATCGTAGCCGCTTAGATGAAGCAGGCTGTAAAGCAGCATCGACCCGTGCCCAGCGGACAAAACAAACCGGTCGCGGTTAAACCAGTTGGGATTCGCTGGATTATGGTTCATAAATTTCGTCCAGAGCGTATACGCCATCGGGGCCGCGCCCATCGGCATGCCCGGGTGCCCGGATTTCGCTTTTTCGATCGCGTCAATCGACAGCGTTCGAATGGTGGTAATCGCTAATTCTTCGATCGAATGCGCCATTGTTTTCCTCCCTTTCATCAACATGGTGTCATCTACTATCATATAGAAAATCGAACGGCTTGTACAACGTTATTTTCCGGGCCCCTCTTCCGACCGTTTAATGGAGGCGCCGCCGCTGACTTTCCTTCAATTTTTGCGGCGTCACGTCGTGGCCGTTTGGGTCGATGACCGTCACCGTATGAAGCATATCGGTCATCGCCTTGCGGAACGCTTGAATGTATTCCCGGCGCAGCTTCGCCTGTTCCAGCGTCTCCTCGGCCGACAAGCCGCCGGTTTTCGCTTTTTTCGCCAGTTCATTAATGCGGGCTAATTTATGTTTGGCAAGCATGAGTCATCTTCCCCTATCTGCCATGGTATCGTTTTGTTTTATCTTATCCGATGAAACGGGAAGATGGCAACGATGGCGCTCGCCCGCCTTCGTTTGCCGTCCGTCGCTCGACGGACGGACGCATCATATGGTCAATGCCGCTCCTGCTGCCCGTCCATATATTCTTGGTAGCGGCGATGGACGGTCGCTTTGGACGCCTCGTAACCGAAGCTTCGGAGCGTGGCGGCGATCTCCGCAAACGTTAAGCCGTGCCCGCGCAGGCGGACGATTTCTTCAACCGGCAGCTCGACCCGGTCGCGCCCGGCGTTCTCGCCGCGCCGCGTCAAGTTCCGGTCCGGCCGGTAGCCGCGCTCGACAGCCCGCCGCATGCCGCGGCGAATTTTGGCGTTATGTATTTTCCGCTGATACTCTTCGACAATGGCGATGATCGACAGCACCATTTCATCGGCCTCTGACAGCGGCATCTCCCCGCGATGGCTGGCGCTGTAAATTTTCACGCCCCTCTTTTTCAGGCAATGCAGCACCGCCATGCGCGCGTGGCCGCGCCCGAGCCGCGTTTCATCTTGAATGAGCAAAGCATCAACTTGATGTTCTTCGCAAAGCGACAACAGCTCCAACACGCCGTCGCGGTCGGCTTCATAGCCGCTCGCCTGTTCGGCAATCACCTTGACAACTTCAAAGCCACAGTCGGCCGCCAGCTTCTCGAGCTCGGCCCGCTGCCTGGCCAGCGACGTTTCCTGCTCCGCTTTGTCCGTGCTGACGCGGCAGTAAATGACTGCCTTCATGGCCATCCCTTCCTTCTGTCACCGGTTGACGGCCAATGAGCCGCCATGCTTTGATTTTAACACAGGAATGACGATTTGTTCCCCTGCTGTAAGGCGCGGGCCCGACAGATGGTTTACCTCCACCACCCAGCGGATAAACTCGCCCGGCGTCAGTCCATGCTCCTCTTCATACTGCCTCGCCAACCCCCAAAGCGTGTCGCCGGAAGCCACCGTTACGGTCATGTATTCGTTCGGATCGACCGGATCGCCGGCGTAAACGAATGCAGCCAGCATCAGGGCGAGCAAGACGGAAAAAACGACATAGTGCATCAACCCTTTTTTCATATTCTCCACCCCACCTAGAATGTTTGTTCGCTTTTTTCTTTAATTATAATCAGGAACACTTGTTTGTGTCAACAAAAAAACTCGAACTTATGTTTGTTTTTTCATCTGCTCCGTGCTATAATAAAAACAAATGATGTGGCAAGAGGTGTGAAAAAGGATGACAAAACTGTCCAAACGGCAGCAGCAAATTTTAGAGTTTATTAAGCACGAAGTGAAAACGAAAGGCTACCCCCCATCCGTCCGGGAGATTGGGGAAGCGGTCGGTCTGGCGTCGAGCTCCACTGTTCACGGCCACCTTGCGCGCCTGGAGAGCAAAGGATACATTCGCCGCGACCCAACCAAGCCGCGCGCCATTGAAATTTTGGACAGCGATGCGGAAACAGCGGGGAAAAAAGAGGAGATCATTTCCGTGCCGATCATCGGCAAAGTGACAGCCGGCCAGCCGATCACCGCGGTCGAAAACATCGAGGATTATTTTCCGCTGCCGAAGCGGCTCGCCGCCGGGGAGGAGCAGCTGTTTATGCTTGAAGTGATGGGCGACAGCATGATCGAAGCCGGCATTTTAGACGGCGACTACGTCATCGTCCGCCAGCAGTCATCGGCCAACAACGGCGACATCGTCGTCGCCATGACGGAAGAGAATGAGGCGACAGTGAAGCGGTTTTTCAAAGAAAAGGACCATATCCGCCTGCAGCCGGAAAACGCCCACCTTGAGCCGATCATCGTTCGCGACTGCACCATTCTTGGCAAAGTGATCGGCGTGTATCGCCTGATTGACTGACCGGCAGAAGGGGCTGCGCTGTCGCTCTCACGCTGCAGCCCAGCCGGCCATCATAACGACAAAAAAAGCTGTCCCCACTTGGACAGCTTTTTTCATGTTTAATACAGTTCCATATATTGATCCAATTCCCATTGATGAACCGTCGTCCGGTACATATCCCACTCGATTTCTTTCGCCTCGACGAAGTGCTCAAACAAATGTTTGCCGAGCGCTTGAACGATCACCTCGTCCGATTTTAAATTGTCGAGCGCTTCGATGAGCGTGGCCGGCAAATCGACAATGCCTTCTTCAAGCCGCTCTTCTTTCGTCATGACGTAAATGTTTCGGTCAACCGGCGCCGGAGGAGTGAGCTTGTTGCGAATGCCGTCAAGCCCGGCCGCCAACAGCACGGCCATCGCCAAGTACGGGTTCGCCGCCGGATCGACGCTGCGCACTTCAATGCGCGTGCTCATGCCGCGCGAAGCCGGAATGCGGATGAGCGGGCTGCGGTTGCGCGCCGACCAGGCGACATAACATGGCGCCTCGTACCCCGGAACAAGCCGCTTGTACGAGTTGACCGTCGGGTTGGTGACAGCTGTAAAGTTCGGCGCATGCTTCAACACGCCGGCAATAAACTGCCGGGCCGTATCGCTCAACTGCAAATCGCCGTTCGGATCAAAAAAGGCGTTTTCGTTGTTGCGAAACAGCGACAAGTTGCAGTGCATTCCCGAACCGTTAATCCCAAAAATCGGCTTCGGCATAAACGTCGCATGCAGCCCATGTTTGCGGGCGATCGTTTTGACAACGAGTTTAAACGTTTGAATGTCGTCGCACGCTTTGATGGCATGGGCGTATTTAAAATCGATCTCGTGCTGGCCCGGGGCAACTTCATGGTGCGACGCTTCAATTTCAAAGCCCATCTCCTCAAGCTCAAGCACGATATCGCGCCGGCAGTTTTCCCCTAAGTCGGTCGGCGCCAAGTCGAAGTAGCCGCCGCGGTCGTTCAGTTCCATCGTCGGACGGCCATTTTCATCGAGCTTAAAGAGGAAAAACTCCGGTTCCGCTCCCAAGTTGAACGCCGTAAAGCCGAGCGCTTCCATCTCTTTCAACACGCGCTTTAAATTGTAGCGCGGGCAGCCTTCAAACGGCGTGCCGTCCGCATTGTAAATGTCGCAAATAAAGCGGGCGACTTTTCCTTTTTCCGATGTCCACGGGAAGATGACAAACGTGTCCAAATCCGGATACAAATACATGTCCGATTCTTCGATGCGGACAAACCCCTCGATCGAAGACCCGTCAAACATCATTTTATTATTGAGCGCTTTCTCAAGTTGGCTGATCGGGATTTCGACGTTTTTGATCGTCCCCAAAATATCGGTGAATTGCAGGCGAATGTACTTGACGTTTTCTTCTTTGACGATGCGCATAATGTCTTCGCGCGTATATTTTGCCATGATTGAAACTCCTCCCCCGGCTCCGAAATCATTTCTCAATCCTTAGTGAAAGAAGCGAGCGAGATCTCCTTGGCGAAGCGATGCGCGCTGAAACCGTCCGGCCTGCAGCAATTCATTCCGCAAAATTTCGCGCAGTTCTTCGTCCGACAGCTTCGGTTTCCCCACTTTTTCGACCTTTTCCGGCTGCTCATGGCGCCCTTCTTGCCGGGCGGCGAAAATTTGCTTGATGCCGGCGAGGTTTACGCCTTGGTCAATCAAGTCTTTAATCTCGAGCAAACGGTCGATGTCGTTGAGTGAAAACAGCCGCCGGTTGCCCTCGGTGCGCGCCGGCGTGACGAGGCCGTGCTCTTCGTAATAGCGGATTTGGCGGGCGGATAAGTCAGTCAGCTGCATCACGATCCCAATCGGAAACAATGGCATGGAACGACGAATATGACTGCTCATGCCAATTCCTCCTCGCTTTTGATACCTTCATTTTACCATAATGTCAAGAAAACAGTCAATGATGCGTCATATTTTCTCACAAACAAATGAGCTGTTGCTCAAGCAGACGGTGGACGGCTGAACAAATGGCGATTTTGACGTGTGAATACGTCAGCCCGCCTTGCACGTAGGCGACATATGGGGGCCGCAGCGGCCCGTCTGCCGTCAGCTCGATGCTCGCGCCCTGCACGAACGTGCCGGCCGCCATGATGACTTTGTCTTCATAGCCCGGCATCTCGCTTGGGTGCGGGGTAAAATGGGCGTTGACTGGAGAAGCGGCTTGGATGGCTTGACAAAAAGCAACCATTTGTTCTGGATCGTCAAAGCGGACCGATTGCACAAGGTCCGTGCGCTTCTCCTTCCACGACGGCGATGTCGAAAGCCCGATGCGCTCGAGCATCGCCGCCGTAAACACCGCTCCTTTGAGCGCCTGGCCGACAATGTGAGGGGCGAGGAAAAACCCTTGGTACATCTCCGGCAACGCATACAGTGACGGACCGACTTCCGCTCCGATGCCCGGCGAGGTCATCCGGTAAGCGCATGCTTCGACGTATTTTTGCTTTCCGACAATATAGCCGCCCGTTTTCGCCAAGCCCCCGCCCGGGTTTTTAATGAGCGAGCCAGCCATCAAGTCGGCGCCGACATGGCACGGCTCTTTCTCCTCCACAAACTCGCCGTAGCAGTTGTCGACAAACACGACGACGTCGGGTTTAATCGCTTTGACAAAAGCGATCATTTCCGCGATTTCATCCACCGTAAACGACGGACGTGTCGCATAACCGCGCGAGCGCTGAATGCCGATCATTTTCGTCCGCTCGTGGAGCGCGCCGCGAACGGCTTGAAAGTCAACGGAACCGTCCTCCGCCAGCGGCACGCTCCGGTAGCGGATGCCGAACTCTTTCAGCGAGCCGACGCCGCGGCCGCGGATGCCAACGATTTCCTCAAGCGTATCGTACGGAGCGCCGGTGATGTAAAGCAGTTCATCGCCCGGGCGCAAAACGCCGAACAAAGCGATGGCAATCGCGTGCGTGCCGGAGATGATTTGCGGGCGCACAAGCCCCGCTTCCGCCCCGAATACGTCGGCGTAAATGCGGTCAAGCGTATCGCGACCGATATCGTCATAGCCATACCCGGTCGACGGAATGAAATGCCCGTCGCTCACTTGGTGGCGGCGGAAACTGTCGAGCACGCGATATTGGTTCGCATCGACAATCCGGTCGATGCGCCGATGGATCGGCGCAATTTGCCGTTCGACTTCCTCAACGAGTGCAGCGATCATTTCCCCATGTTTCCATTGTGTCCAAAACATCGATGAACCCTTTCTACCGTTGGAATGATTGCAATTCCCCATACAAGGGGTGCGCTGGCAGCACGTACCCTTGACAGTCGTACGTGCCCCCCTGTTCATTATAATGCCATTCGTGCAAAATGGTGTCCGATTTTAGCTGGGCGAGCAGTTTTCCTTCCCCGCTCGGGATCGATACGTCATAATGAACCATCTGCTGTTTCACCGCTTCTTCAAGAAAATAACGAAGCCGGTCAATGTCAGCCGCGGAAAGCGCGCTGATCATGATGGAAGCAGTCGTTGTCGGAATGAATTCCGACGCTTTTTGATCGCTTTTATTGTACACCGTGGCCATCGGAATGGAAGAAGCCCCTAATTCAGTGAGCAGCCGCAACACCGTTCGCTCGTGCGCAACGTAATCCGGATGAGACGAATCGACGACGTGAAGCAACAAATCGGCTTCCGTCACTTCCTCGAGCGTCGAGCGGAATGCGGCGATAAGCGTCGTCGGCAAGTCTTGAATGAACCCGACCGTATCGGTGACAAGCACCGTATAGCCGCATGGCAAGACGCATTTGCGCGTCAGCGGATCAAGCGTGGCAAACAGCAAGTTTTCCTCGAACGAATCGGCGGCGGTCAGCCGGTTGAAAATCGTCGACTTGCCGGCGTTCGTATAGCCGACGAGCGCCACTTGAAAGGCTCGGTTTTTTTGCCGGCGCTCGCGGTACCGCCCGCGGTGCTCGGCGACGCGCCGCAGTTCCGCTTTAATGTCGTCAATGCGGCGGCGAATATGGCGGCGGTCGGTCTCAAGCTTCGTCTCCCCCGGCCCGCGCGTGCCGATGCCGCCGCCCAAGCGAGACAGCGCCTCCCCTTGGCCGCTAAGGCGCGGCAGCATATATTCGAGCTGGGCGAGCTCGACTTGCAGCTTTCCTTCTTTTGAGCGGGCGCGCTGGGCAAAAATGTCTAAAATGAGCTGCGTCCGGTCAAGGACTTTCACCTCGCCAAGCAGGTTTGTCAAATTGCGCGCCTGGCTTGGGGAAAGCTCGCTGTTGAAAACGACAAGATCCGGTTCGAGCTCCTTGACAAGGGCGGCGAGCTCTTCCGTTTTTCCTTTGCCGATATACGTCGCCGGATGCGGCGCTTCGCGTTTTTGCGCCAGTTCGGCAACCACTTCGCCGTTTGCCGTCGCCACGAGCGACGCGAGCTCTTCCATCGAATAGCGGAACCGTCCGTCGTCTACACCAGCCAGCTGACAGCCGACGATAATGGCTTGTTCACGGGTCATGGCATCCCCCTTCCTTTCCTCGCGGCGAACATGTTCTCTACGTTCATGATACCAAATCCCATCATCGGTCTGCTAGTTCGTTCCAAAAAAATGATTGATTTTCCGCCGCTTTTGCCTCTACAATGATACAAGAACAACGCACGGAAAGGAACAGCAAGAATGACGTGGGAAGTATTGAGCATCATCGGCACGATCGCCTTTGCCATTAGCGGGGCGATCGTCGCGATGGAAGAGGAGTACGATTTGCTTGGGGTGTACATTTTGGGAATCGTCACCGCCTTTGGCGGCGGGGCGGTGCGCAATTTGCTGATCGGGGTTCCCGTGTCGGCGTTATGGGAACAAGAGCCGCTCTTTCTTGTCGCTTTGGCGGCCATGACAGTTGTGTATTTGTTCCCAAAGCAAATGCTTCCGCCGTGGAAGCGGTGGGGCAACTTTTTTGACGCCCTCGGGCTGTCGGCGTTCGCCATTCAAGGAGCGCTGTATGCGGCGAAAATGGGGCATCCGTTAAGTGCGGTCATCGTCGCCGCGGTGTTGACCGGCAGCGGCGGCGGCATCATCCGCGATGTGCTCGCCGGACGGAAGCCGCTCGTGCTGCATGCGGAGATTTACGCCGCCTGGGCGATTTTGGCCGGCCTTGCCGTCGGGTTGAAATGGACGGATTCGCCCGTAGAGCTGTATATGCTGTTTATCGCCGTCGCCGCTTTGCGCATTTTGTCCTACACATACGGTTGGAAGCTGCCGCGCCGGGCGGTTGGGGAAACAGCGGGCGAGCCATGATCAAACGGCAAAATTGATTCGTACGAAAAGAGAGACGGCTCCTCGCTTTGATAATAATGGCATTGTTCGCTCTTCTTGTCACCGTGCCAGCTTGTTAGGTGATAAAGTAAAGACGGGACATGGAGGTCGGAAATTCTTTATTACAACCTATATAGATGCAATTCAAAGCTTTACCATTTTTCTTTTTTACCGGTCATTTCATTTGCCGCTGCATTCCTTACGCACTTTGCCCGCTTCGCACCGCCACGGCCACTCCGGCAACAATGAGCGCCCCGCCGAGCCAAAACGAGACATCAAGTTGCTCTTGTAAAAACAGCCAGCCAAAGAGCGAGCCGACGAGCGGCTGGAAAAAGAAAAAGAGCGAGCCGACGCCGGCATCGATCATTTCCATCCCTTTGTTCCAAAGAAAAAATGCTCCCGCTGTCGATACAACGCCAAGATACAACACCCCAAGGGCGACGGGAACACTCCAATGGCTCGCAGCAAGCCCCGGCCCTTCGGCGAGCATCATCGGGGTCATGCCAATGAATGCCACAAAAATGGCATACGTAGTGACCGAAAACACGGACAGGCGAGCCGACGCCATTTTCACCAGCACCGACAACAGCGCCCATGTCACTGCCGCGCCGACTAACGCTATATTTCCGGCGAACGTCGACTCCTCGCTGCCCCCGAGGCCGACGATGACGATGACACCCGCTGTCGCCAGTAGCAGCGCAGCCATTTTCCGCCATGTGAGCGCCTCACCAAGCAGCCAGCGGGCAAACAAAACGACAAACGCCGGGGTCGAGGCGGTGATGAGGGAAGCGGTATGGGCGTTCGACCATTTTGTGCCGACAAACTGCAAGGAAATGGAAACGACGTAGCCGATGATCCCGACCGTGATAATCATTCCCCAGTCACGCCCGTTCTTTGGGGGGCGCTCGCGTTTCGCCACGGCGACGGCGCCCAGCACGATCAAGGCGACGGCGTAGCGCAGCCAGACGAGCGTAAACGGCGGAATGTAGTCCAACACGTATTTGCTCACCACATACATCCCGCCCCAAATGCCAGCGGCAAGGGATAAATAGAAGGAAGCGAGAAAGGCTTGCTTCATGACATCGATCCCCTTTGCTTTCTTCTTTCTGCTGCTGACACCAAAAGCGAAGCCGTTATTTCCAGAGATGGCAGCCAAACAAGGTTGTTCTCCATCAGCTACACATCGCTTTCTTCCGGAGGAAACACGGGGGCGAGCGAAACCGTCAAATCCGGTTGCCAAAAAGAAACCAACTCATCGCTTGGCCCGAAAACCGCTCGCTGCTCGAATCGTCCATCTTGCCAGCTGAGCACTTCGATCGTTCGATTGCTGGGGTCTACAATCCAATATTCATGCACACCATATTTTTCGTATAAATAGTATTTCTGGTTTCGATCACGCAAGGCGGTGCTTGGTGACAGCACTTCCACAACGAGATCGGGAGCCCCTTTCATTCGCCGATTCCCGATTTGCTCAACCCGACAAACAACTGATAAATCCGGCTGAACAACCGTTTTCGCCATCCGTTCTGGCTCCTCAGGATCAAGCTGAACATCAAACGGGGCAAGAATGACATGACAGCCACGCGCCTGAAAATACGAAGCCAATGCAAGGTGCAGTTGTCCGACCACATACTGGTGCTCAAACGACGGAGACGCCAATAAATAGGGAACACCGTCGATCAGTTCCCAATTTCCTTCCCAATTTTCAATGTCGCGATACGTGTAAAACGGCTTCTCCTTCTGCACTGCGCTTCCCCTTTCACTTGCTTTTCTTTCATCTTATCACATCGCTCCAGTTCCGTCTCATATTTTTATTTTCTCGTCATGACAGATAAAACAGCGGCCGCCACCGCTGTCGAGCGTGTGTCACACAAATGTTTTTCCGCGCGTTGCTCTTACTCCCGCTCGATGATCGTGGCCGTCGCCATCCCGTGGCCGATGCAAATCGTCAATAGCCCATAGCGGCCGCCGCGCCGTTCCAGTTCATGAACGAGCGATGTCATGAGCTTCGCACCAGTGGCGCCGAGCGGATGGCCAAGCGCAATGGCGCCGCCGTTGACATTCACCTTCTCAAGCGGAGCGCCGATTTCCTTTTGCCAAGCGAGCACGACCGGGGCGAACGCTTCATTGATTTCAATAAGGTCGATGTCGTCGATCGTGAGGCCGGCTTTTTTCAATACTTGCCTCGTCGCCGGGATGACGCCATCGAGCATGTACGTTGGGTCGGAGCCGACGACCGTCTGCGCGACGATGCGCGCTTTCGGTGTGAGCCCAAGCCGCCTCGCCACCTCCCGCTCCATCAGCAAAACAGCGGCCGCCCCGTCGCTCATTTGGCTCGCATTGCCGGCAGTGATGACGCCGTCTTCTTGAAACACCGGCTTGAGCGCGGCGAGCGCTTCCGGCGATGTGTCGGCCCGCGGCCCTTCATCATCGGTGACAAGGATTTCGCGGCCATCGCGGTCAAGCCCTTTCACCGGGACGATTTCCGCGCGAAACTTCCCTTCGCGCAAGGCCGCCAAGGCGCGTTGATGGCTTTCGTACGCGTAGGCGTCAAGCTCCTCGCGCGTTAGGCCGTATTTTTTGGCGATCCGCTCAGCCGAGACGCCTTGGTGGATGAATTCGTATTTTTCATGCAGCGACGGCGGAATCGTCCGTTCGTTGCCATCGCTTAAAATCGGCACTTTCGTCATGCTTTCGACTCCGGCGGCGATCGTAACATCCATATCGCCGGAGCGGATTTCCTGGGCGGCGAAATGAATCGCCTGCTGCCCCGAGCCGCACATTCGGTTGATTTGCACGGCCGGCACTTCGACCGGGAATCCGGCCTCAAGCGCCGCGAGCCGGCCGATGTTGTATCCTTGTTCGGCGATCGGCGTCACGCAGCCCATGACGATGTCTTCCACCGCCCCTTTGTCCATGCCGGCCCGGCGCACGACTTCATCGAGCACCACCGCAGCCAAATGGACCGGATGAACGTCCCGGAAGACGCCGTTCCGCTTGCCGACCGGCGTCCTGACCGCTTCGACAATGACCGCTTCACGCACCATGCAACTTCCTCCTTTTGCTCTACTTTCGTGATTTCTTCGTTGCCTTGCCTATTCGGGCGCTTCCACACGGGCGAAAGCGGGCGCTCTTTAAGCGCTTGTTGGCGCGCGACATCAGATGGACGGCGAGCGCTGCTCAATACGTGTAAAACCCTTTCCCCGTCTTCCGCCCTAAATGCCCGGCTTCAACGAGCTTGCGCAAAAGCTGCGGCGCCCGGAACCGGTCGCCGTATGCTTCCGTCATGTTTTCACTCACAAACAAGAGCGTATCAAGCCCGACCATGTCGGCCAGCTCCAGCGGCCCCATCGGATAATTGAGGCCAAGCCGCACCGCTTTGTCGATATCCTCAGCGGAAGCAACTCCTTCTTCGTACATGCGGATGCATTCAATCATATGGGCGGCAAGCGCCCGTGTCGTCACAAACCCTTGCCGGTCTTTCACGACGACCGTTTCTTTGCCAAGCTCCACAGACAGCCGACGGATGGCGTCGACTGTGTCGTCGGAAGTCGTCTCACCTTTCACAATTTCGATCAACTTCATCACTGGCGCCGGATTGAACCAATGCATGCCGATGACGTTCTCCGGCCGGTTGGTCGCGGCGGCAAGCGCCGTGACGCTCAGCTCGGATGTGTTGGTCGCTAAAATGGCGTCCGGCTTCGCCAATTGATCAAGCTGCTGAAACACGTCTTTTTTCAGCGCCAAGTTTTCCGGCACGGCTTCGATGACGACATCCGCCCCGCGCACCGCTTCGGCCAAATCGACGGTCGAGCGGATGCGCCCGAGCGCCGCTCGCGCTTCCGGCTCGGACAGCCCGCCGGTTTTGACAAAGCGGCGCAAGCTTTTTTCCGCCGAAGCGAGCCCATTTTGCAAGGCCGCTTCGGACACGTCATATAAATACACCGTTTTTCCCGCCATCGCCGCCGTTTGCGCGATGCCGCTTCCCATCACCCCGGCGCCGATGACCGCAATCGTTTCTGCCACGGTGTCCGCCTCCTTTACTCCTTCGCCGCATCGGCATAGCGCGCCGCCATCTCATCGCGCAGTTTCCGCTTTAAAAACTTGCCGACGCTCGTTTTCGGAATTTCATCGAGAAACACAATGTCATCCGGCAGCCACCATTTTGTAAATTGCGGGCGCAAAAAGTCGTACAGCTCTTCTTTCGTGACGCGTTTTCCTTCTTTCAGCACGACGCAGGCAATCGGGCGCTCTTGCCATTTCGGATGCGGCACAGCGACGACCGCCGCTTCGAACACCGCCTCATGGGCCATGAGCGCATTCTCCAAATCAACCGATGAAATCCATTCGCCGCCGCTTTTAATGACATCCTTCGTCCGGTCGACAATTTTCACAAACCCTTCTTCGTCGACGGTGACGACATCGCCGGTATGGAGCCAGCCGTCGCGGAACGAGTCTTTCGTGCGCTCATCGTTGTAATATTCGGCGGCGATCCACGGCCCGCGCAGGCAAAGCTCGCCCATTTCCTGGCCGTCCCAACGAACCGGCCCGTTTTGGCCGATCACTTTCATCTCAAGCCCTGGAGCAAGCAGCCCTTGCTTGGCGCGAATGTCCAGTTTCTCCTCGTACGACAGCCCGTCTTGATAACTTTTCGGGCGCGAGACGAGCACAAGCGGGCTCGTTTCCGTCATGCCGTACGCGTGAATGAACGGAATGCCGTATTTTTCTTCAAACGCGCGGATGATCCCTTTCGGCGCGGCTGAACCGCCGCAAATGACACGCGTCAGGCTGCTGACGTCATAGTTTCCTTTCTCCAACTCTTGCAACAGCCCGAGCCAAATCGTCGGCACGCCGGCGGTGATCGTCACCCGTTCGGAGTCAATGAGCTCGGCAAGCACTTTCGGCGTAAACGCCGGTCCCGGCATGACGATCGTCGAACCGAACCAAGTGGCGGCAAACGGCAGCCCCCACGCGTTGACATGGAACATCGGTACGACCGGCATGACGACATCGCGCTCGCACAGCCCTTGCGTATCAGCCAGCCCTAACACCATCGCGTGCAAGACGGTGCTGCGGTGGGTATACACAACTCCTTTTGGATTTCCCGTTGTCGCCGACGTATAACACATACCAGCCGGTTGGTATTCATCGAGGTCTTTGAAGAACGGAAACGCTGGGTCGCCCTCAGCAAGCAGTTTCTCGTAATGGTACACTGGCGACAACGTTGTTTCCGGCAGCTCGTCGGCGTCAGTCATGATGATGAAAGCGCGGACATTCGGGATCTCGTCCTTGATCGCTTCAATGGCCGGCAGCAAATCATCATCGATCAGCAGCACACGGTCATCGGCGTGGTTGATGATGTAAGAGATATGCTGCGGCGAGAGGCGGATGTTGATCGTATGGAGCACCGCCCCGATGCCGGGAATGGCAAAATACGCTTCCAAATGGCGGTGATGGTTCCAAGCGAACGTGCCAACGCGGTCGCCGACTTCCACCCCGAGCCGCTTCAACACGCTTGACAGCCTGCGCGTCCGCTCGCCGATCTCCTTGTATGTATGGCGGACGACGCCTCCTTTCATGCGCGAAACGACTTGCTTTTTTGGGAAAAACAACTCCGCCCGCTCAAGCATCATGGAAATGTTTAACGGTGTTTTCATCATCGGTCATTCCTCCCCCTTTACCAAATGCGCATGTTCATTGACTTTAGGCGGCTCCCCGCCGCCCCATTGGCCGTCCGGCCCATGTGCGGCCGTCCATGCGCCGCCCGGCTGCAGCCGAACGAGATGGCGGAGCCGGCTGTCAGCAAACAGCGCCTTCGCCTCACCCGTCTCCAGCACCGGGGCAAGGCAGACGTCGACCGCTTCGGCGAACGCGCTCCACTCATCCAATGTCTTTTCACGGAACAAGGCGGCGAGCTCGTCATATACGGCTTCCCCCGATCGCGCCGGCGCCCATTGCGCCTCCGTCCATTCCGGATGGCCGACCGCCTCGCAAAACCGCTGCCAAAAGTGCGGCTCGAGCGCCGCTAAACTCATATAACGGCCGTCTTTTGTCTCATACAGCTGGTAGCACACCACCTCCCCAGACAACTCGGAAAGACCGGTCTTCGGCCCACCGCCGTGTTCAATGGCAAAATGGCCAGCCATCATCGCTGCCAAGCCATCGACAAGCGAAACATCAAGATGGGCGCCTTTGCCGGTTCGCTCGCGTGCAAAGAGGGCAGCCAAAATGCGCTCGGCCGCCGCCATGCCGCCGATAAAATCGGCAAGCGTGATCTTCGGATGAACCGGGCGGCCGCGTTCATCGGCCAGCTGCGCAAGCAAGCCGGAGAGCGCCATATAGTTTAAATCATGGCTGCCAAGCAATGAGCGGCTGCTCTGTTGACCGAAGCCGCTGATCGAGCAATAGATGATTTGTTCGTTCATGCGGCACATATCGTCATAACCGAGCCCAAGCCGCGCCATCACCCCGGGGCGGAAGCTTTCGATCACTACATCGGCGCGGGCGGCGAGCCGCCGGGCTTGCTCGCGACCCGCGTCCGTTTTTAAATCCAACCCGATGCTTTTTTTGCCGGCGTTATAGGCGGCAAACAACCGGCCCTCGGCGAACGGGCGCAGCCGATCGCCGGATGGGGGCTCAATTTTGATGACTTCTGCTCCGAGCTGGGCGAGCCGCCAGCTGGCAAATGGGCCCGGCAAGTAATGGGAAAAATCAACGACTACAATGCCACGAAGCATATCTTTCCCTCTCTCTACAAATCTAGCTGCCGGGCGATGATTGTTTTCATCATCTCGTTCGTCCCAGCGTAAATGGCGCTTACGGGAATGTCGCGATAGCGCCGGGCGATCTCATATTCTTCCATATAACCATAACCGCCGTGCAGCTGCATCGCCTCGGCCGCGACACGTTTTGCCATCTCGGTAATCCACCATTTCGCCATCGACACTTCCGTGACGATCTGTTTTCCCGCCATATGCTCTTCAATAACGCGGTCGACAAACGTGCGGCCAAGGGCGATTTCCGTCGCCATCTCGGCAAGGCGGAACTGGACGGTCTGAAACTCGCTCACCCGTTTGCCGAACGCCGTGCGCTGTTTGACATATTGCTTCGTCAAGGAAAACATCACTTCCGCCGCCGTTTGTGCGGCAATGGCGACAACGAGCCGCTCCTGCTGGAGCTTTTCCATCAAATAGTAAAAACCTTTTCCTTCCTCGCCGAGCAAATTATATGCCGGCACTTTCGCATCTTGGAAAAACAGTTCGGCGGTATCTTGGGCGTGCAGCCCGACTTTCTCGAGCTTCCGACCGCGCGTAAACCCCGGCGTATCCCGCTCCACGACGAGCAGGCTGATGCCGCGGTGCGGCGGCTTTGCCTGCGGGTCGGTTTTGCAGGCGACGACGACCAAGTCGGCATGAATGCCGTTCGTGATAAACGTTTTTTGTCCGTTGACGATGTAGTAGTCACCGTCTTTTACTGCCGTTGTCGAAATGTTGGCCAAATCCGAACCCGCCCCCGGCTCGGTCATGGCGATCGCCGTGATGAGCTCGCCGGTGACGCATTTTGGCAGCCATTTTTGTTTTTGCTCCTCGGTTCCGTACGATGCGATATACGGCGTGACGATGTCGTTGTGCAGGCCGATGCCGACGAGGCTCGATCCGACTTTTTCCAGTTCTTCATTGATGACGACTGAGTAGGCAAAATCGGCGTTTAGACCCCCATACTTCTCATCGACCCACGGGCAAAGAAAGCCGTTCTCGCCCATCTTCGCCCAAAACGAACGCGGAATGATGCCGCGCTTCTCCCAATCGTTATAATGCGGGTACGCTTCTTTTTCCAAAAACTTGCGAAACGCCGCGCGGAACATATGGTGCTCCTCACGCAAATAGCGAGCCGTCACCCGTTCATCCCTCTCTTCTGTTCGGTCACTTTTTCTCTGTTCCGCCCGTCGCCTGTTTTTTCAGCTGTTCGCGCAGCAAAAACTTTTGGATTTTCCCGCTCGCGTTGCGCGGCAGGGCATCGATGAAATAGTAGGCGCGCGGACGTTTGTACGGAGCGAGGCGGTCGCTCGTTTTGCAAAACTGCTCGAGCTCATCGGCGGTCAGGAGGTCATCTTTTTTGACCACGAAGGCGACGACTTTTTCGCCCCACAACTCATCCGGCTCACCGAGCACAGCGACATCGAGCACTTTCGGATGCTCGTACAACACGTCCTCGACTTCGCGCGGATAGACGTTTTCCCCGCCGCTGATCACCATGTCATCGACCCGGTCGGCGACATACAAGTAGCCGTCTTCATCAAGGTAGCCGAGGTCGCCGGAATGATACCAACCTTTGTACAACGCTTTTTCCGTCGCTTCCTCGCGCTTGTAGTAGCCAGCCATCATGCACGGCCCGCGCATCACAATTTCACCGACTTCATATGGCGGCAGCACATCGTCTGGGTCGGACGGCCCGTCTTCACGCGCACGGACGACGCGGATCTCATGGTTCAGGCAGGCGCGTCCAGCGGAACCGGCTTTTTTCAGCTGCTCGTCTTCCAACAAAAACGTCACCGCGGGCCCCATTTCCGTCATGCCGTACGCTTGAATCAGCTCGATGCCGAGTTGCTCTTGGCATTGCCTGACAAGCGCTGGAGCCATCGGAGCGGCGCCGTATAGGCCGAGGCGAAGCGAAGATAAATCGTAACCGCTTACATTCTCCTGCAAGATCATGTTCCACATCGTCGGGGCTCCAAACATGATCGTAATCCGCTCCCGTTCGATCGTTTCAAGCACGAGCTTGGCGTCAAAATGGTGCAAAATGACGCTCGCCGCTCCGGCATGCACGCGCGGCAGCAAGCAGCAATGCAGCTCGGCGCAATGGAACAGCGGCGCTGCCGCCAGCCCGCGATCCGTCTCGCGGATGCGCATGACGCCATGGCAAATGACGCTTTGCTCGATCATGTCGCGGTGACGGTGCATCACTCCTTTTGGACGCCCAGTTGTGCCGCTTGTATACATAATGGCATAAAGATCGCTCTCATCCACATGAACACGCGGCGCTTCCCCTAGGGCCCGCGCGGCCTGCTCGTGAGCGTTTTTGGCAAACGGCGGCGGATCGCGGTCGATCGACCAAAATGACACGTGCGGGAAACGGCTGTGAATCGCGGCAAGTTCCGGTTCCACCGCCCGTTCAAACAGCACGATTTTCGGCTCGGCGTCCGTCAAAATATAGGCGATTTCTTCCGCCCTCAGCCGAAAGTTGATCGGATTGAACACCGCGCCGATTTTGGCGCAGGCAAACAAGGCGGTCGCGAGCTCAAGCGTATTGTACAGCACCGTCGAAACGCGATCTCCTTTGCGGACGCCCGCTTCCAAAAACGCGTTCGCCCACCGGTTCACTTCCCTCTCCCATTCGGCGTACGTATAGCGGCGTCCGGTCGCCGCGTCGACGACCGCCTCCCGGTTTGGAAACTTTCGCACTGTCTGGGAAAACATCTCCCCAATCGTCATGTACAAGCGGCAGCTCCCCCTTTTTCTCATAAATTTGGACAAGCAAAAGGTTTTATAAGACAGATAATTCAGACAAATTGTAGTGCACGCCCTGTATTGTTTATGTATTCGATCTTTTCTAAGGCATTCCTCTTTTTCTCAAACAAAAAAACGCGCTCCTTTTTTTGGTACCAAAGGAGCGCCGTTTCCTCGTTACGCATGAATGACGAGATCGCGGTCACGGATCGTCATCAGCTCTTTTTTTTCATATCGCCCTTCATAAAGAAGGCGGACCGCCTGCTTGCGGATCGCTTTTTCGATTAAGTTGCGCACATAGCGGCCGTTGCTGAACTTGAGGCGGCCGGTCGCTTCCAGCGTCCCTTCGAGATGAATGTACAGTTTCCGCTCCGCTTCCGGCGTCATTTCATACTCGCGTTCGCGCAGCATTTGCTTGGCGATTTGCACAAGCTCCTCGACCGTATAATCGGGAAACTCGATCGTGAGAGGAAAGCGCGACGGCAAGCCGGGATTTAGCGACAAAAAGTAGTCCATTTCTTTCGGATAGCCGGCCAAAATCACAACCAAGTCGTCGCAATAGTCTTCCATCCCTTTGACAAGCGTGTCAATCGCTTCTTTGCCGAAATCTTTTTCGCCCCCGCGGGCGAGCGAATACGCTTCATCGATGAACAAAATTCCGCCGCGCGCTTTTTTGATCAAATCGCGCGTTTTGCTCGCCGTATGCCCGATGTACTCTCCGACCAAATCGGCCCGCTCCGCCTCGATGAAATGCCCTTTGGACAGCACGTTCATCTCAAAAAACAGCTTGCCGAGCAAGCGCGCCACTGTCGTTTTGCCGGTGCCGGGATTGCCTTTGAAAATCATATGGAGCGCCTGGCGGTTGGCCTTTAAGCCGTTCTCCTTGCGCAGCCGGTTGATGTACAGCCAGGCGTAAATTTCCTTGATGATTTTTTTGACATGATCAAGGCCGATCAGCTGATCAAGCTCCTTTTGAATATTGCGGAGCGCCTGATGCTCTTCGCCATCGAGCCAGTCGTTTCTCTCTTCTTTCACTAAATGGTTTACCGTTTTGGAGTTCAACACGATGTTGATTTGCCCTTTCGCCTTGTTCATCGTCAATTCTGACAAGGGGCGTCACCTCGCTTCCCGTTTTCTGCCATCCGCACCCGTTCCGACTTGGCTTTTGACGCCTTGCCTTTTCGTTACTAGTATACGTACGCCACCGCCGATCCGTGACAATCGCCCAAACGAACAGCGGGTCGGCTATAGCGGAAAAAGTTTGTATATGTTTATTCACAAAAGCGGCGGTTTACGCATCTGAATTCACCTCGTCCCTCACTTCCCTTCGGGTGACGCAGGAGCTTGTCGATCAAATAGCGGGCGCGGAAGGAAAACGGGAAATGGCAAAAGGCGCCCTCCGCGAAGGAAGGCGCCTTTTTTCGGCGGCGTATGTACCGTCGGTCTTACTGTTCGGTTTCAAAATGGATGTTCCGCTCCGGCGCAAACGTCGAAATGGCGTGCTTGTAAATGAGCTGTTGTTTTCCTTGCACTTCCAAAAGTACGGTGAAGTTGTCAAACCCTTTAATGTATCCGCGCAGTTGGAAGCCGTTCAATAAGAAGACGGTCACTTGAATGCCCTCTTTGCGCAGCTGGTTTAAAAACTGGTCTTGAATATTGATCGTATTTTTCATCAAACGTCCTCCTCTTTTCTCTCTAAGGATATAATTATATATTCGCTTCAAGTTGAAGCTTTCCTGCTACATAGCGAGAAATTTCCTCCACCTTGGCGGCGAACTGCCCAGCGTCGGTCATGTCAAACCATTTCACCGGCATTTGGTTGCGAAACCAAGTGAGCTGCCGTTTCGCATAGCGGCGCGAATTTTGTTTCAGCTGCTCGATCGCTTCATCAAGGGAAACGCGGCCGTCAAAATAGTCGTACAGCTCCTTGTAGCCGATGGCTTGCACCGCCTGGCAGTCGCGCAGGCCGCGGTCATAAAGCGCCCTCGCCTCTTCGATCAACCCTGCGGCGATCATCTCATCGACCCGCTCGTTGATGCGGCGGTAAAGCGCCTCCCGCTCCGCCGTCAAGCCAACGATGGCCGCCTCATACAAAAGCCGCTTTGACTGCCCTTGCTGCCACTCGCTGAACGGCTTTCCGGTGCAATGATACACTTCTAAGGCGCGGATGACGCGGCGGATGTTGTGCGGATGAATGCGGGCCGCACTTATTGGATCAACCGCCTCAAGCCGCCGGTGAAGCGCTTCGGCTCCTTGCTCGGCCGCCAGCTGTTTGAGCGCCCGGCGGTACGCTTCGTCGGAAGGGGCGGCGGAAAATTGGTAATCGTAAAGGGCTGCCTGAATGTACAGCCCGGTGCCGCCGACGATGATCGGCAGCCGGCCGCGCGCCGAAATCTCGGTGATGAGCGCACGGCAAAGCCGCTGAAATTCGACGACGGAAAACGGTTCGCACGGCTCTTTGATGTCCAGCAAATGATGCGGGATTCCTTCCATCTCATCGGGCTTCACTTTCGCCGTGCCAATGTCCATCCCTTTATAAATTTGCATCGAATCGCCGCTGATGACCTCTCCGCCCAGCTTTTTCGCCAACGCGATGCCGAGCTTCGTTTTGCCGACCGCCGTCGGCCCGACGATGACGGCGACTTTTTCAGCCATAGCGCGTCACTGCTTTCTGTTGTGGGACTTTTGTCAACCATCATTATACATAAAAACAGCTGTGCATGGAACCATTTCTTTCATACGTTTTCGCCATCCACAAATCGTTTTATACATGGCAGCGCGAAAAATCGCCTTTCTTCCCTTTCGCCATAACCATATGGAAAAAAATGAACGCCATAAAAGGCGCTCATCATAATGAAAACTTGTTGACAATCGCCTGCAAATCGTCCGCCATTTTCGAGAGCGACGCGGCCGAAGCTGAAATTTCCTCCATCGAGGCCAGCTGTTCCTCGGTCGCCGCCGACACCTCCTGCGCACCGGCCGATGTCGACTCGGCCACGTCGGCGACAAGCCGGACGGAGCGCACCATTTGCTCCGAAGAAGAGACCATGTCGCTGACCGCGGTGGATACGTCGCGGATTTGCGCCGCAACTTCGTCCACGGCGGCGCGAATGCGGGCGAACATTTCTCCCGAGGCGCGAATGACGTTCGTTCCGGCCGTCACTTCGTTGACGACCGACTCCATCGATTGGACGGCATGGACCGTTTCTTCTTGAATGGCAGCGATCAATTCCGCGATTTGCTGGGCCGATTGGGCCGATTGCTCGGCGAGCTTCCGCACTTCGTCAGCAACGACGGCAAAGCCGCGCCCGTGCTCGCCGGCGCGCGCCGCCTCAATGGCGGCGTTTAAGGCGAGCAAGTTCGTCTGCGCCGCGATGCTGCGGATTGCTTCGATGATCGAGCCGATTTGCTCGGAACGGTGGCCAAGCCCTTTAATGAGGTCAGCCAGCCGCTCGACCGTATCGTTGACTTTGTTCATTTGCGCAACGCCCGCCTCGATCGTTTGCCCTCCCTCAGCCGCTTGTCTTGACGCCTCAGCAGCGATGGCGGACACGCTTTGCGCCCGTCCGGAAATTTGCTCGATTCTCTCAGACATCGAATCGACGGCGGCGGACGTTTCTTCCACGCTTTGCATTTGCTTGTCCATGCCGGAAGCAACGCCCTGAATCGTCATGGCGATTTGCTCGGTCGCCTTGCTCGTCTGTTCGGCGCTCGCTGCCAGCTCCTCCGACGAAGCGGCGACTTGCTCGGCGTTTTGCGCCACTTCTTGAAGCACTTCGCGCAAGTTTTTCGCCATTTGCTCAAACGAAGCGGCGAGTGCGCCAATTTCATCGCGGTTGCGAACCGAGAGCCGCCCGTCCGTCAAATCGCCGGCGGCGATCCGCTTCGCCGCTTCCGACAGCGCCAATAGCGGGCGGGAAAGCGAGCGGCTGATGTAATAGCTGACGGTCGCTCCAGCCGCCGCCGTCAACAAGCCGACGATGATGATCAGCCGCTGGACCGCAGCCGCCGATGCGCTCGCATCATCATTAGCTTCCTTCATTTCCCGCTGCTGGAGAGCGACCAATTGATTCACCTTTTCATCAAATTGGGTTGTTAAGTCGCGCCCTGTTGTGGTCACAAGGGCGATGTACTGCTCCGGTTTGTTTTGCGCTTTTAGGTCGAACGTTTTTTGCCCAAGTTCGTAAAACTGCTGTTCAAGCAAATCGAGCTCGGCAAGCAGCTGTTTCGTTTCTTCCCGCGTCAGCTCCGCCGCAAGCTTTTCGCTTATTTTCTTGTACTCCCCATGCGCTTTTTCAAAATTTTTCCTTGACGTCTCATCGCCGGTCAACAAATAGCCGCGCATGCTGCCGACCTCGCGGCGGATCAATACTTCAAGCTCTTTGGCATTGACAAGCTTCGTCACCCGTTTGTCGATCACATCGGTGTATGTACGGTCAAGAGTCGAAATTTCGTAATAAGAAAACCCGACTAGCAGCGCGATCAACACGTAGACGAGGCCGAAGCCAGCCAGCAGTTTTTTGCGCACGGTCATTTTCATGTTCATTGGCAAGTCCTCCGTCTGTGAATCAGTATGTTGTTCCATCTACATTATCGGATGATAACAGCCAATGTTTAGTATTTTTTTTGGCTCTTTCGCCATCTTTGATGAAAAGGCCTGCTTCATTGAGAAAATCAACTGGATTTTCTCAATGAGCCTCCTCTTTCACCGTAAACTCGCAAGGAGAGCAAACCGGCCGCCCCCATGCCGCTTCCCCGCCTTACGCCGTTCCTTCCGGCTGCCACGTGTTTCGGCCGGTTTCGGCTTCATCATGAATGAAAAGCGAGGTGACAAGCGCGGCGATGCTGCCAATGAGGCCGAATAAAAACAAATGATGGATGCCGGTCATAAACGTCGGCGCCTTCGTCAAAAACGCTCCCATGACGGTCACGCCGATCGCCGTGCCGATATTGCGGCAAAACATAAAAAAGGACGTCGCGATTCCTTTTTCATGGACGTCCGCAAGCTGCTGCGAGCCGATGACGCCGACGGTCGAGGTCAACCCAAACGACAGCCCTTGGACAAACATGACGAAAAACACATACCAAAACCCGTGACTTTCGTTCAGCAGCGCCAGAAGCAAGCCGGACGCAACCAGCAGCACATTGCCGATGATGAGAAGCGGACGGTAGCCATAGCGCAAAATCCATTTCCCGGCCGGCACGGCGGCGATCATCCAACCAACGGACGAGCCGAGCAAAGCGACGCCGCTGATAAATACCGATAAATGAGCAACATTTTGCAAAAAGAGCGGAATGTAGCTTGACGTGCCAAACAGCGCGACGCAGCTGACAAAGCCGTTAATGTTCATCCATTTGAGCGTGCGGTGATGAACAAGTGAAAGCGGCACGAGCGGAGACGGCTGCCGTTTTTCGAAAAAGTAAAACACCATGAGCAAGAGCGCACCGGCCGCCCCGTACCACCATTGTCCGCGCTTCGCAACAGTGACGAGCAAAAGCAGGCTGACTGCGGCGGCAAATAACACCGCCCCCATATAGTCAACCGCCGCCCGCTTCGGTTCATATACTTCTTTATATGGAAACAACGTCACAAGCGAGAGCAGGCAAATGGGAATGTTGACATAAAAAATCCAGCGCCATGTCGCGTATTCGACAAACAGCGAGCCTAAAAGCGGCGCCAAGACGGCGGAAATCCCCCACATGGCGGTAAAAAACGCCTGGATCTTTCCGCGCTTTTCCACCGGAAACAAATCGCCGGCGATAATGGCCGGAAACGGCATCATAAACCCGGCGCCGACCCCTTGTACGGCGCGGAACAGGACGAGTTGCACCATATTTTGCGACAAACCGCAAAGAAGCGAGCCAATCAAAAATAAAATGATGCCAAAGCTGAATACGTTTTTGCGGCCAAACAGGTCGGACAGACGGCCGGCAATCGGTGACAGGACGGTTGTCGTAATCATGTATGACGCAAACGCCCATGCATAAAGGGAGAATCCCCCAAGTTCTTTGGCGATGATCGGCATCGTCGTGTTCATGATCGTCGTATCCATCGAGGCGACGAGCATGGCCAGCACAATGCTCACCATCACGGACAGACGGCTGTTCATACCAATGCCCTCCTTTTTGATCATCTATGAATATCTTATTTTACATGATGAATCATCATGGCACCAAATGATACGCGCCAGAAAGCCGGACTATTTGTACTTGTTGCTGTTTTTTGTTGCCTTAAAAGCAGAAAGCCTCAAAACCGCTAACCCGTTTTTCCGCGGCATCATCCTGCATCTTTGTTGGATTCGGCTTTCACTCGCACGAACAACAAAAAAGCTGTTCACCGAAGCGCCTAAGGCTTCGCACGAACAGCTGCGTTAATCGTCTTTCATTTAGTTGATGACCCGAACCGCTTTTACATACCGCGTTTTCCAATAGGATGACGTCAGCGACGAATACGCAACACCCAACGAAACGGTCGCGTTGATCATTTGCCCGTTGCCAGCGTAAATGCCGACATGGTTGATCGTCCCATTTGAATCGGTGTCAAAAAAGACGAGATCGCCTTTTTGCAATTGGTTAAACGACACCGTTCTTCCGGCTTGCGCTTGAGCGGTGGATGTGCGCGGCAGCGAAATGCCGGCTTCGCTGAAGACGCGCATCGTAAACGATGAGCAGTCAAACACATCGGTGCGCGACGGGCTTGCTCCGTACAAATAACGCGCCCCTAAATATTTTTCCGCAATATCGATGATTCGGTCGGCAAGCGATGCGGACGACTCAGTGGCAGCCGAGTTGGCGGCCGATACTTGCTGCTTGGCCTCCCGGACATCAGTCGTTCCGCCCGCCACTTTAATGGCTTGGCCAATGCGGATGGTGTTCGGGTTTGTAATTTGCGGATTCAGTGCCAATAGACGGTCGACCGTCGTTTGAAACTTGTTCGCAATCTCAAGCAGCGTATCCCCCGCCTGCACGATATACCGGCCGCTTGTCGGCACGGCTGCCGGCTGCACATTGTATGTATTGGAACGTTCCTGTTCCCCTGCTACTTGCAGCTTCTGCCCGGCGCGAATGAAGTCTGGGTTCGTAATGCTTGGATTAAGCTTGAGCAACGCATCCACAGTCGTGCTAAACTTGCGGGCGATTCCGCTTAGCGTATCACCAGGCTCGACCGTATATGTATTCGAAGAAGTTTCGTTCGATTTATTTGGTTCATTGACGCGCAATACTTGTCCGGGAAAAATCAAATCCGAAGACAAACCGTTTTCTTGCTTTAACGCGGCGACCGTCGTGCCGGATTGCCGGGCAATCTTCCAAAGCGTATCGCCTTTTTGCACCGTATAGCTCGCCGCCGATGCCGCGTGGCCGGCCAACAGCGAGCCGATCAACGTGCTTGTCAATACAACCGTCTTTTTCATGCTGCATCCCCCTATGACGTCGATGTATCCATCTTTATGTATCCATGTTTATACAAAATTCGCTATCACTCTACAAAATTCACCACGTATTCCTACACATGAGCCATTATAGTAAAATCAAAGCAATCCGTCTGTAACAGAAAGAATAAAAGTAGATTACAAAACGATTACAAAAAGCGCCCCCTTTGTCGCGCAAAGGGGGAGCAGGCTACATCACCCGTTTAAATAGTTTTTCAATTTCATATGTCGAAAAATGAACGATGATCGGCCGGCCGTGGGGACAAGTAAATGGGTCCGTTGTCTGCCGCAGCGCCTCAAGCAAAGCGAACAGTTCATCCTGGCGCAAATGTTGGTTTGCTTTAATGGCGCGCTTGCAGCTCATTAAGATCGCCGCTTGTTCGCGCAATTGCTTGATGTCGACCGTTTTGGCCGCCAACACTTGTTCGATCATTTCCTCGATGATTTCCCTTTCTCTCCCTTTCGGAAACCACGTCGGATGGGAGCGAACGAGAAACGCCCGCGGCCCAAACGGCTCAAGAAACACGCCGCAGCGCGCCAGCTCATCGCGGCAGGCGGCGATCCGCTCGTACTCGTCGGCTGGATATTCAAACATCAACGGAACGAGCAGCTCCTGCACTTCCTTCGTGGCTTCGCCGAGTTTTTCCCGGAAATATTCATAGTTGATCCGCTCTTGAGCCGCATGCTGATCGATCATATACAACCCATGTTCGTTCTCCGCCAAAATGTACGTCCCATGCAATTGTCCGATCGGATAAAGCGGCGGCAGGCGATCGGCCGCCGCTTTATCCTCCGCTTGCCCATCTGTCGGCAAGCGGGGAGAGCACCGCTCTTCTCCCACCTCTTCCTCCTGCTTTCGCTCAAAAGCGGGCCCATGTTCGTCCAGTATTCCACATTCATCCGTCTGCACAGCCGCGGATGGCCGCTCAGCCGGTGCGTCACCGGTTAGCGGCGCAAGAGGGGCGGTCGCATCTTCCCCGCCGCCGATGTCGCTCGATAAGACAGACGGCTCGCGGACGCGATGAGTGAACGTCCAAGCCGCCTGCTCCGCCTTTGGTTTTGCCATCTTGCTGTCGGCAGATACGGACGGAATGAGCGTCCGCTTGCGAAATGCCTGGCGGATGGCGTCTGTGACGAGCTCATTCAGCTCTGCTTCCTTGCTAAAGCGGACTTCGAGCTTTGCCGGATGGACGTTGACATCGACAAGCACCGGATCCATTTCAATGGATAAAAACACAATCGGATAGCGGCCGATCGGCAAGAGCGTATGGTAGCCGGCTTCAATCGCTTTCATGAGCGGCACGCTGCGCACATAGCGGCCGTTGACAACAAGCGAGATGTAGTTGCGCGAGGCGCGCGTCACGTCCGGCGGCGAAATGTAACCGCGAATAGTAAAATCGAGCGATTCCGCTTCAATGGGGATCATTTGCCTCGCCGTCTCGGCGCCGTAAATAGCGGCGAGCACGTGCCGAACATCGCCGCTGCCATTGGTGGCAAGCAATGTTTTGCCCTGGTGGCGGAGGCGAAATGATACGTCCGGATGGGCGAGCGCTAGCCGGTTGACGACGTCGGCCGCATGGCCGAGCTCGGTGTGGATCGTTTTCATATATTTCAAGCGCGCTGGGGTGTTGAAAAACAAGTTCGATACGGTAATATCCGTTCCTTTGCGCCCCGCCGCCCGCTCGCGGGAGACGAGTGCGCCGCCTTGAAGCACAAGCTTCGTTCCCGGTCCGCTGCCCGTGCCGGTCGTCAGCTCCACTTCGGATACAGAAGCGATGCTCGGCAGCGCCTCACCGCGGAACCCGAGCGTGCGGATGCGGAACAAATCGTGCTCGTCATGAATTTTGCTTGTCGCATGGCGTTCAAAAGCGAGCAAGCAGTCGTCTTCCTCCATGCCGTCGCCGTTGTCGATGACGCGGATTTTCGCCATTCCCGCCTCTTCAAGCTCGATGTTGATGACCGTACTATGGGCATCAATGGCGTTTTCCACCAACTCCTTGACGACCGAAGCCGGCCGCTCGACGACCTCGCCGGCGGCGATTTTGTTTGCCAGCAGGTCATCGAGCTTGCGGATGCGTCCCATCGGGCCTCCCTCCTTTACTTGAGGAGCTTTTGCAGTTCATACAGTTTGTTGAGCGCCTCAAGCGGCGTCATCTCGAGCAAATTGATCTCTTTCAGCGCCGCGAGCGCCTTTTTCTCTTTGTTTGAAAGAGGCGGCTCCACAGGCGCCGGGGCAAGGTCAGGAAACATACTCAGCTGCTCAAACGCCGCTTCCGCCAAAACGCCCTCCCGCGCCGCGCCGGCTGACGGACGGGAGGCCTTCTCGCGCTCAACCTTGCTGCCGACGTCTAACGCTTCGTTCCCCTGAAAAGCCAAACCCGCTTCCGCCAAAGCGCCATCGTCCATCCTGCCTGCGGCGGCTTCCTGTTTTCCCGCCGCTTTCTCCAGTTCCGCTAAAATGGCCCGCGCGCGTTCAATGAGCGAAGCCGGCAGCCCGGCCAGTTCGGCGACGTGAATGCCGTAGCTCTTGTCGGCCGGCCCGTCGGCGATTTGATGCAAAAAGACGACTTTGCCGTTTTCCTCGATGGCGCGGGCATGGACGTTCGAAAGCCGCGGGAGCGAACGCTCCAAGGCGGTGAGTTCATGGTAGTGGGTGCTAAATAGTGTTTTCGCGCCGATATGGTCGTGAATGTACTCAATGATCGCCTGGGCGAGCGCCATGCCGTCGTACGTCGATGTGCCGCGCCCGATTTCATCAAACAAAATGAGGCTGTTTTGTGTCGCATGAGCGATGGCGTGGCGCGCCTCCAACATTTCGACCATAAACGTGCTTTGTCCTGCCGACAGGTCGTCAGCAGCGCCGATGCGGGTGAACACTTGGTCAAAAATGGGCAGCACCGCCCGCTCGGCGGGAACGAAACAGCCGATTTGCGCCATGACGGCGGTGAGCGCCACTTGCCGCATGTACGTGCTTTTTCCAGCCATGTTCGGTCCAGTGATGAGCAGCATTTCCCGCTCGCGGTTCATGTAGCAGTCATTCGGCACGTACATTTGCGCGCCGAGCACTTTTTCGACAACCGGGTGGCGGCCGCCTTGAATCACCAAGACGCGCTCCGTGGAAAACTGCGGACGCACGTAGCGATACTCGTCGCTGATCGTTGCGAATGATTGAAGCACATCAAGCTCGGCAATGGCTTTCGCCAACGTCTGCAGGCGCGGGATGTATTGCTTCACCTGCTCGCGAATGGCGACAAACAGTTCATATTCGAGTTCGATGCTTTTTTCTTCCGCCTCCAAAATGAGCGCCTCTTTTTCCTTCAACTCCGGGGTGATAAACCGCTCGGCGTTGGCGAGCGTCTGCTTCCGCTCGTAACGTCCTTCCGGAACAAGGGGGAGATTGGGCTTTGTCACTTCAATATAGTAGCCAAACACTCGGTTGTAGCCGACTTTGAGCGATTTGATGCCGGTCGCTTCCCGCTCCTTCGCCTCAAGTTCAGCGATCCACGCCTTGCCGTTGCGGCTCGCATCGCGGTAGCGGTCGAGCTGCTTGTCATATCCGTCTTTGATGAGGTTCCCTTCTTTGACGGAAAGCGGCGGCTGTTCTTGAATCGAGCGCTCGAGCAAATCGACGAGCTCTTCGCACGGGTCAAGGCGCTCGCACAGCTTGTCCGCTTCAGCGAGCGGCAGTGCGCCGACCGTCTGGCGGAGCGCCGGCACTTGAAGAAGCGACTTTTTCAGCTGCACGAGATCGCGGGCATTGGCGTTGCCGTAGGAGACACGGCCGACAAGGCGCTCAATGTCGTAAACGCCGCGCAGCCTGTCGCGCAGCTCCTGCCGTTCAAAATAGCTCGTTTTCAACGTTTCCACAAAATCGAGGCGCCGTTCGATTTCGCGCCGATCAATGAGCGGCCGGTCCAGCCATTGTTTTAAGAGCCGCCCACCCATCGCTGTCACCGTTTCATCCAAAAGCCATAACAACGAGCCTTTCCTTCCTTTTGACCGCACCGTTTCGACCAATTCCAAATGCAGCTTGGAATGTCGGTCCATTTTCATATAGTGGTCAACTTGATACAACTCAGCCGGCTGCAAATGATCGAGCCGCCGCTTTTGCGTGCGGACGAGGTAATGAAGCAAGCGGGCTGCGGCCTGCCGCAGCTTTTCTTGCGCCACATGGCCGATGACGCCGTTCCATTCGTCGCATAGAGATGTGTCGTCCTCATAAGAGACCGCCGCCCCGTACCGCTCTTTCAGCTCGCGCACCCACTCTTCGCCGCTGTCTGTGGCAACGATGATCTCCCGCGCTCCAACGGCGTGCAATTCGTTTGCCGCTTCCTCCCACGAAGAAAGAAGCGTCAACCGGACCTCGCCGGTCGACAAATCGGCGTAAGCCAATCCGTATGTACCATCAGCAAACGGCGTGAGCGCCGCCAAGTAGTGGTTTTCCTTCTCGGTGAGCCCTTTGCCTTCCATGAGCGTCCCTGGGGTGATGAGCTGCACAACTTCGCGGCGAACGACGCCTTTGGCCGTTTTCGGGTCTTCGACTTGTTCGCAAATGGCGACTTTATATCCCTTTTCGATTAACTGCTCAATATATCCTTGCGCCGAATGGTACGGCACCCCGCACATCGGCACCCGTTCATCGCCGCCGTCGCGGCTTGTTAATGTAATTTCCAGCTCTTGCGCCGCCTTGATGGCGTCGTCAAAAAACAGTTCGTAAAAATCGCCAAGCCGGAAAAATAAAAACGCGTCCGGATATTGCGCTTTAATGTGCAAATATTGCTGGATCATCGGTGTGTACGATGGCATCGCTTCTCCCCAACCTTTTCGGCCCGAAGGCTCGTTGATTGCGCTACTATTATAACAAGCGGCAAAAGAAAAAACTAGGAAAGAAATTTCCTAGTTTTATTCTTCTTCGCCAAGCAGCAAATCTGGGCTTAAATCTTCTAATTCTTCATCAAGGTCATCCTCGTCGCAAAAATCGTCGTCCTTGCCGCATCCTTCCGGATTGATGGCAACGCACACCTTCGTTTCGCCGATCACTTCGGCGACAAACTCCCGCTCAACATCGACAACGATTTTATTGCCGTTTGGCGAAATCGTGCATTCGAGGCAGTTCGGCTGCTGGATGACGCGGACGATGACATCGGTGTCATCGCTGATTAAATTATCTTTGTCGCGATATTTTAATTTGACGACGTCCGTATACGACACCGTTTCGGTGACGACTTCGGTTTTTGTATTGTGGTTGTACGAATACCAGACGTTGATGTCATAATGGCCGTGAATTTCGACCGTTTTATCGCATTTTTTCGCTTCATAACGGTGGTTGATGATCCAGCAGCCGAGAATGCTTGACGGGCGGTTCGGCGCCGTCACCGTATGGGTCGATTGTGTAAACTTGCGGCCTTTGCCGACAACAGCTTTCGTAATAATTTCTCTGTATTCAGACATCGAACGGAACCCTCCTCAAATGAATCTTCATTTCATCCTATGCGCCATCTCCGCTAATGTGCACAGCAAATGAATCATTATTCCGTATAGTTCATTGTATGCGCCTGCTCCGTTCGATGTGCCTTCTTTTTTGCCGCCAGGCAGCCGCCCGCGGTTTGGGGGAAGGGAGAGCGCGCCCATAAGAAAAAAAGCGCCCCGAAGGACGCTTTTGAGCCGCATGCCATTAATGGCAGCCGCCGTGTTTGTTGTAGCGAAGCGCGGCGCCGGTTTCGCCGCGCAGCACGTCGCCGCCCGTCGAAGCGAGAATTTCATCAGTCACCGTATTCGAAATCGTCGAGGCGACGAGCTGAAGCAGGTCGTTCACATCGGATTGGGACTGCTGGAATTCGCTGACGATCGGAATTTGCGACAACTCTTCGTAAATGGCGTCAATTTTGGCCTCAACCTGTTTCAGCGCTTCATGTTTTCCGTAATGCTGAAGGTTGACCGCTTGCTTTTGCAACGATTTCAGCTCGTTGATCAACGTGCGCACTTTTTCGTTTTGGTGGATTTTTTCTTCCGCTCGTTTGAAAAAGTCGACTTCTTCCGTTTCGGCGATCATTTTCGCCAGCTGCTTCGCCTGGGCCAAGATATCATCCCGCGTATATTTTGCCATGTTCGTTCACCTCGATCGCTTCATTGACTAGCTCGCCCGTCAGCGTCCACGTCTTTGCCTGCGTAATGCGCACGTTGACCAATTGGCCAATGAGCGATTTGGGGCCGACGAAGTGGACGAGCTTGTTTTTGCGCGTATAACCCGCCAATACGTCCGGATTCGTTTTGCTTTCGCCTTCCACAAGCACTTCGACGACTTGCCCTTCGTATTGCTTCATTTTCTTGGCCGCGATTTCCTGAACAAGGTCGTTGAGACGCTTGAGCCGCTCTTTTTTCACTTCCATCGGCACGTTGTCCTTCATGTTCGCCGCCGGCGTGCCTTCGCGCGGTGAATAGATGAACGTGTAGGCCGAGTCAAATTCGACTTCACGGTAAAGCGACAGCGTTTCTTCAAACTGCTCGTCCGTCTCGTTCGGGAAGCCGACGATAATATCCGTCGTCAACGCGACATCCGGAATGGCGGCTTTGATTTTGCGAACGAGCTCCAAGTACTCCTCGCGCGTATATTTGCGGCCCATCATTTTTAAAATTTCCGTGCTGCCCGATTGCACCGGCAAATGGATATGCTCAACCAAGTTGCCGCGTTTGGCGAGCACTTCGATGAGCCGGTCGTCAAAGTCGCGCGGATGGCTCGTTGTGAAGCGGATGCGCGCAATGTCAATTTTGCGCAGCTCATCCATTAAATCGCCAAGGCCGTACTGGATGTCGGTGAAATCTTTTCCGTAAGCGTTGACGTTTTGCCCAAGGAGCGTAATTTCTTTATAGCCTTGGGCGGCGAGCTGGCGCACTTCTTGGATGATGTCTTCCGGACGGCGGCTTCGCTCTTTGCCGCGCGTGTACGGAACGATGCAGTACGTGCAAAACTTGTCACAGCCGTACATAATGTTGACCCATGCTTTAATCTTCCCTTTGCGCACTTTCGGCAAGTTTTCAACAACGTCGCCCTCTTTCGACCATACTTCGACGACCATTTCTTTCGACATGTACGCCTCATGCAAAATGTACGGCAGGCGATGGATGTTGTGCGTGCCGAAAATAAGGTCGACGTATTGGTATTGCTTTAAAATTTTCTTGACAACCGATTCTTCTTGCGACATACAGCCGCACACGCCGAGCAATAAGTCCGGGTTCGTCGTTTTGAGCGGCTTTAAGTAGCCGAGCTCGCCAAACACTTTGTTTTCCGCGTTTTCACGGATCGCGCACGTGTTGAGCAAAATGACGTTTGCCTCTTCCGGACGGTCGGTCGGCTCATAGCCGAGCGCCATGAAAATGCCGGCCATCACTTCCGTATCGTGCTCGTTCATTTGACAGCCATACGTGCGGATGTAAAACTTCCGTCCGCGCCCCATGCCGCGAAACTCTTCAGGAATCGAAAAGTCTTTGACGTACTTGACTTCCTCTTTGCCGCGTTTCTTCGCCTCTTTTAAATTCGGCGGGAGAAACACGCTCGTGAAATATTTCTCATAGTCTTTCGTCGTTTTTTCTTTCAGCCGGTCCAAGGCGGATTTTCTGTCCGCTGGATGGCTTTCGGTTTTGATTTGTCCCGTTTGCTCCAAACGTTGTTTTTCGTTCATAGCAATCTCCTTTCTTCACAAAATCATTCGATCATCCGAGACGAGCGGCCGCCGTTTCCTGTGCAGCCGGCCTCGCCTCGGCAAATTTCTTCCAACCACACACTACCATAGTATATCGCGAGCGGCAAGGAAACACAATGGGGTTTGTTCCGGAGGACCGGAACATGTCATGATAACAAAAAACACCCAATGAGGCAAGCCTCCATCGGGTGCAAATTGTTTCCATTTTTACATAAACTCTGCTACGAGTTCGGCGAACTTTTCTTTGCTCATTTTCAGCTCCGCCTCGGCAAGCGGCGCCTCGCTGTAGCCTGGCACAAGCTCTTGGTACGACTTTTGTTCTTTGTTTTGATAAATGATCCCGGTGACGAGCCCATCGTATTTCATGACCGTCTGCATCGCCATCTCCCGGTCGGACGGGTCGTATCCTTCGATGTCGCTCACCTTGATGAGCCGCTCTTTGAACCACTCGTACGTATTCACTTTGTTGTACGTCACGCACGGGCTGAAGACGTTGATGAGCGCAAAGCCTTTATGCTTGACGCCTTCCTCAATCAAGCTCGTCAATTCTTTTAAATCGCTTGAGAAACCTTGCGCGACAAACGTCGCTCCGGCGCTTAACGCGATCTCAAGCGGCGACAAAGCCGGCTCAATCGACCCGTGCGGCGTGCTTTTTGTTTGGAAGCCGGCAGCACTGCGCGGCGATGTTTGTCCTTTCGTCAACCCGTAAATTTGGTTGTCCATGACGATGTATGTGATGTCGATGTTGCGGCGAATGGCATGAACCGTGTGCCCCATGCCGATCGCGAATCCGTCGCCATCCCCGCCGGCGGCGATGACCGTCAAATCGCGGTTCGCCATTTTCACTCCTTGCGCCAGCGGCAAAACGCGGCCGTGCGTGCCGTGAAAGCCGTAAGAGTGAATGTAGCCGGAAATGCGGCCCGAGCAGCCGATCCCGGAAATGACCGCGAGTTCGTGCGGCTCCAACCCGAGATTGGCGGCCGCGCGCTGGATGGCGGCCTGCACGGAAAAGTCGCCGCACCCCGGACACCAGTTCGGTTTCACATCATTGCGGAAATCTTTAAAGGTGGCCATTGCGCTAACAACTCCTTGCATTTAGTATAGACGTCGCCCGGCAAGAACGGATTGCCGTCGAATTTTAAGACGCTGGCGATTTTATCAGCGTGCCCGACGTTCATTTTCAACAAGTTCGCCAGCTGCCCGGTGGCGTTTTGCTCGACGACGACGACTCGTTTCGCTTTCTCGACAAGCGGCCGCACGTCGTCAACCGGGAACGGATGAAGCAGACGGATGTGCGCATGGTTGACTTTGACGCCATCTTGCTCGAGCCGCTCCATCGCTTCTTCAATGGCTCCGCGCGTCGATAAAAAGCCAACAAGGAGCAAATCCGGTTCTTCGTGGCGGAGTTGTTTGTGCACCGGCGTCGGGAAGTGGATGTGCTCGAGTTTGCGCATCCGTTTTTCCATTTGCGCCCGGCGGTTTGCCGCCGTCTCTGACGGGCGGCCTGTTTCGGCGTGTTCGACCCCGGTGACATGGTGGATGCCGTATTTTGTTCCCGGCAGCACCCGCGGCGAAACACCGTCCGGCGTGATTTCATACCGTTTGAAGTTGTCTTTGTCCGGAAGCGGCGGCAGCTCACCATTCATCAGCTTGCCGCGGCGGATCTCGATCCGATCGTAATCAAGCGGCTCAACCGTCTGCTTGCCGAGCGACAGCTGCAAATCCGACAGGAAAATGACCGGGCATTGGTATTCCTCAGCTAAGTTGAACGCTTCCGCCATATCGTAAAACGCTTCTTCGACCGTGCTTGGCGCCATGACAATTTTGGGAATTTCCCCGTGCGTGCCATAGATCATCGCGAGCAAATCCGACTGCTCTTGCTTTGTCGGCAAGCCGGTGCTTGGACCGCCTCGTTGCGTGTCAACCACAACAAGCGGTGTTTCCGTCATCCCAGCTAGTCCGATCGCTTCGGCCATAAGCGACAACCCGGGTCCGGCGGAAGCGGTGAACGCCCGCACGCCCGCATAGTTGGCGCCGATCGCCATCGTACAGGCCGCGATTTCATCTTCTGTCTGGATGACCGCGCCCCCAAAATCCGGCAGCTTTTTAATCAAATACTCCATAATCTCCGAAGCTGGGGTGATCGGATAGGCGGCCATAAAGCGCGCCCCGCCGGCAATGGCGCCCAAGGCGATGGCATCGTTGCCAATCATGAACATTCGCCGTTTGCCGTCGGCTTTGGCTAGTTTCATCGTTTTCGTCGAACCATCGAGCTGCTCTTTCATATATTGCGCTCCAGCGCGAATCGCTTCCATGTTTTTCTCAACGACTTGCGCCCCTTTGCGCCCAAATGTATCCACAACAACACTTTCGAACACGGCGGCGTCCAAATCGAGCACCGCACTTGTCGCGCCGATGGCAACCATGTTTTTCATCAGCGGATTGCCAAGCTGTGTAGCGATATCGGTGAACGGAACGGCGTAAAGCGCCACTCCTTTTCCTTCCGGAATCACTGGATTGAATTTGGCGTCCGCAATGACGATGCCGCCGTCACGCAGCTCGTGGAAGTTGAAGTCGATTGTCTCTTGGTCGAACGCCACCAAGATGTCCAAATCATCAGCGACCGCCCGCACCGGTTTCGTGCTGACGCGAATTTTGTTGTTCGTATGACCCCCTTTGATGCGTGAAGAAAAATGGCGGTATCCATATAAGTAATATCCGAGGCGGTTCAGCGCTGTGGAAAAAATTTCCCCTGTACTTTCAATTCCTTCCCCTTGCTGGCCGCCTACCTTCCATGACAGCTGTTCGATCATGAATTACACCCCTTTATATTCACTCCAGCCTTTCGCTACTATTGTACCACTTTTCTGACAAGGAAACTACCATTTTGAACGCCTTTTTCAGCCGGCGCCGCGGATGCCCTGTCTTCTATTCTAGGATACGCAGAGCCGATACTCAGTGATATTCGTCACTCCGGTAAATGGGCGTAGAAGTTGCCGAATAAAAAGCGGGATGCTTGTTCGGCGGAGTAATGCTTGTACAACTCATTGACGAGCTGGTCGTATTGCTTCACCGTTTCAAGGCCGGAAACCGTTTCCGTAATGCCGTCAAAGTCGGAGCCGAACCCGACGTTGTTTTCCCCTCCGAGCGCACATACATGGTCAAGATGGCGAAGCACATCGGCGATCGTTGCTCTCCGTTTGTCCTTCGTTAAAAAGTACGGGACAAAATTGATGCCAATCATCCCGTCTTTTTCAATCAGCGCTTTCAGCTGCTCGTCCGTCAGATTGCGCGGATGCGGGCATAGACGATGCACGTTGGAATGGGAAGCGATGGGGAACCGAGCCATCTCGATGACATCCCAAAACGCTTTCTCCGATAAATGGGACACATCAACCCATCGTTTTGCTTCATTAAGAAGTGCAACGACTTGCCGGCCAAACGCGGTCAAGCCGGCGCCGCGCTTCTCCCACGCCCCGTCGGCGACGGCGTTTGGAAAGTTCCACGTCAGGCCGACAGAAGCGACGCCGAGGCGAAGAAGCGTCTTTAACTTGACAAGGTTGGCACCGATGGCGTCGCATCCTTCGAGCGTCAACATCGCGCCAATTTCCCCTTCTTTCAGTGCGGCGATATCCTGCTTCGTCCGCACAAACTTGACGGACGGGAACGCCTCGACGATGCGGGCAAAGAAAATGTCCACCATCTCCAACGCCGCTGTGAACCGGGCTTCTTCCGGCACGGTTTCCGGCACGTAAATGGCAAAACATTGCACTTTTATTCCCGCTTCCGCCATGCCAGAAAAGGTGACATGAAGCGGCGCCCCATCGTGAAACGACAACGACCGGTCTTGCCATAGCTTCATGAGCGCATCACAGTGGGCATCGAAAATCATTCATTTTCCCCCTTAAAAAAGCAAAAATAACCTGCCTGCCTTCTACAGCGAAGGCGCCAACAGGTTATATTTTACCATTGACTCATCATCGAGTTAACGAGGTTCGACGATTAATTTAATGGCGGTCCGCTCTTCTCCGTCAATAATAATATCGGTAAACGCCGGAATGCAAATCAAGTCCATGCCGCTTGGTGCCACAAACCCTCGTGCGATCGCTACTGCCTTAACGGCTTGGTTCAATGCACCTGCACCGATCGCCTGAATTTCCGCCGCGCCGCGCTCGCGCAGCACCCCGGCAAGTGCACCGGCTACAGAGTTCGGATTCGACTTTGCTGAAACTTTTAATATTTCCATTTCTAGCTCCTCCCTCGTCCCCTTGAAAAATGGATTACGGTAAAATGTCTTCACTGTAACTATATTCACTGTTTCGACAACTATTCCTGCTGAGGAGAAGCTTGTTTTTAAAATTTTTAAAAAAACGATTATTCAAAATATGGGTGGTCGTCATTAATGATCAACCGTTCAATGCCAAGCGCACGCCCGCTTTTTCCATCAACATCGACAAGCACCGCGTTCAGCTGGCTTCGTCCTTCCTTGACGCCGAACCGGACCGGCAGTCCGGTTAAAAATTTGCGCAGCACCGCGTCGCGGTCAACCCCTAAAATGCCGTCATACGGGCCGGTCATGCCGACATCGGTAATGTACGCCGTACCCTTCGGCAAAATGCGATTGTCCGCCGTCTGAACGTGCGTATGCGTGCCGATGACGGCCGACACGCGCCCATCCAAGTGCCAGCCCATCGCCTGTTTTTCGCTTGTCGCCTCAGCGTGAAAATCAACAATGATGACCGGCGTGCGCGTCGAGGCAGCGGCAATCAATTCATCCGCTTTTTGAAACGGACAGTCAATCGCCGGCAAAAACGTCCGCCCTTGCAAGTTGATGACCGCCGCCTCCCCTTGCTCGGTCGGCACGTAGACGATGCCTTTTCCCGGTGTGCCGGGCGGATAGTTCGCCGGGCGGATGAGCGCCTTCGCCTGATCGATGAATTCAAAAATATCACGCTTGTCCCACGCATGGTTGCCTAATGTCACAACATGGGCTCCTTGGGCCAAAAACGCCCGGTAAATCGGCTCGGTGATCCCTTTCCCGCCGGCGGCGTTTTCACCGTTGATGATGACGATATCGGGACGGTGTTTTTCTTTTAATTTCGGCAAATAATGCTCGACCATTTTTTGCCCCGGCGAACCGACGACATCGCCGATAAATAAGATTCTCATGATCGATCCCTTTCTAATCAAAAAAATATGGCGCTTCGCTTCAAAGGTGGCGCGGATCCATTGCACTTTCTCATTTTACGCACAAAAAAATAAAGTGGCAATAGGATGCCACTTTATTTCGCATATTCGACCGCGCGCGTTTCACGGATGACGGTCACTTTAATATGGCCCGGGTAGTCGAGCTCTTCTTCAATCCGTTTGCGGATGTCACGCGCCAACCGGTGCGCTTCCAAATCGTCGATCATATCCGGCTTGACCATGATGCGCACTTCGCGGCCGGCCTGGATGGCGTACGATTTTTCCACGCCTTCGTACGATTCCGCGATTTCCTCCAGTTTCTCTAAGCGGCGAATATAGTTTTCCAGCGTCTCGCTGCGCGCTCCCGGCCGCGCTGCGGAGAGCGCATCCGCCGCCGCCACAAGCACCGCGATGACCGATGTCGGCTCGGTGTCGCCATGGTGGGAGGCGATGCTGTTGATGACGACGGGATGTTCTTTGTACTTCGTCGCCAGCTCGACGCCGATCTCCACGTGGCTGCCTTCAACCTCATGGTCGATCGCCTTGCCGATATCATGAAGCAAGCCGGCCCGGCGCGCCAACATTTCGTCTTCTCCGAGTTCGGCCGCCATCAGTCCGGCTAAAAACGCCACTTCCACCGAATGTTTCAAGACGTTTTGTCCGTAGCTCGTCCGGAACTTCAGCCGCCCTAAAATTTTGATCAAATCTGGATGCAAGCCATGGACGCCGACTTCAAACGTCGTCTGCTCGCCGACTTCGCGAATGTGCTCATCGACTTCGCGGCGCGCCTTTTCCACCATTTCTTCAATGCGCGCCGGGTGGATGCGTCCGTCTTGCACAAGCTTGTCTAACGCGATGCGCGCCGTTTCGCGGCGAATCGGATCAAACCCGGACAAAATCACCGCTTCCGGCGTATCATCGATAATTAAATCGATGCCAGTCAGCGTCTCAAGCGTGCGAATGTTCCGCCCTTCGCGCCCGATGATCCGCCCTTTCATTTCATCGTTTGGCAAGTTGACGACGGACACCGTCGTTTCGGCGACATGGTCGGCGGCGCAGCGCTGGATGGCCAGCGACAAAATCGCTTTCGCCCGCTTGTCCGCTTCCTCTTTCGCCCGCGTTTCCGCCTCTTTGATCATCATGGCAATCTCATGGGACAGTTCTTTTTCAACGCGTTCCAAAATGAGCTGGCGCGCATCGTCGCGCGTCAGGCCGGAAATGCGTTCGAGTTCGGTTTGTTGCTGCTTCACGAGCGCTTCCACTTTGCTTTCCATTTGTTCAATATGCTGTTGTCTTTCGTTTAACGCTTCTTCCTTCGCTTCAAGCAGCGCCTCGCGTTTGTTGAGCGCTTCATCTTTGCGATCGAGGTTTTCCTCCTTTTGCATCAAGCGGTTTTCTTGTTTTTGGAGCTCGCTTCTCCGGTCGCGGATGTCGCGCTCCGCTTCCGTCCGCAATTTATGAATCTCGTCTTTCGCTTCGAGAAGCGCCTCTTTTTTCAAGGCGTCCGCCTCGCGTCTCGCCTCTTCAATCAGCTGCTCGGCAGCTGCTTTCGCGCCACCGATTTTCGCTTCGGCAATCGATTTGCGAACAAAAAAGCCAACAACGGCACCAATGACTAAGGCAAGCAAAGCGGAGATGATGATCGAACCCATCGTTTCACCTCCTCTTGCTGTTTCGTTTTCCCTTGCGCCTTCTTCGCGCCATCGTCCGACGCAGATGGACATTCCCGTTTTCAACCCATTGGCTTGGTCGTTTGCCTGGCCATTTCCACGCGCCCCCGCATCCAAGCAGTACGCCGCTGCGGGCGGGCACGCGACCCTGCCGTGTACATGGACAAATATACATGTTCATTGTAAAGGCGGCGGTAGGAATTGTCAAGATATTACACAGGAGCCCTTCTTAAGCCGCGGCACACAGAGCGTTCTGCTCTGCCTCTTCTTTTTGGCAAAATGCGAAAAGAAACAGAACCGCCTGCAAGTTAGTCGGGCGTCCTCCGGCATATCCTGCAAAGGGACGTGAATGGCCGTTCCGTTTCGGCAGCTAGGAAAAAGGCGCCCCAGCCATGCCAGGACGCCTTCCGTCTGTTATTCCTCAAGCAGCCCAAATTCGTCTTGCATCGGTTCGCCGCCTGCTTCGCCATCATCGATGCCGTAATGTTTGCGGATGGCGCGGGCGATTTCTTCGGCGATATGCGGGTTTTCTTTCAAAAATTGTTTTGCATTCTCCCGCCCTTGGCCGAGCCGTTCGTCTTTGTACGAATACCATGAGCCGCTTTTTTGCACAATGTCAAGTTCAGACGCCATATCGATGATTTCCCCTTCGCGGGAAATGCCCTCGCCGTACATAATGTCGACGTCAGCCGTTTTAAACGGCGGCGCGACTTTGTTTTTGACGACTTTGATTTTCGTCTTGTTGCCGACCATATCATTGCCTTGCTTGATTTGCTCGGCGCGACGAACCTCTAGGCGGACGGAAGCGTAAAACTTGAGCGCCCGCCCGCCCGGCGTTGTCTCGGGATTGCCGAACATGACGCCGACTTTTTCGCGAATTTGGTTGATGAAGATGGCGATCGTTTTTGACTTGTTAATGGCGCCGGACAGCTTGCGAAGCGCCTGGGACATAAGCCGCGCTTGCAAGCCGACATGGGCGTCGCCCATCTCCCCTTCAATTTCCGCTTTCGGCACAAGCGCCGCCACCGAGTCGATGACGATAATATCGACCGCGCCGCTTCGCACGAGCGCTTCCGCGATTTCGAGCGATAGTGATAGGTAAGCCTTTGATGCAATCTCCGGCTTTTCCCCCACCCCACACCGTGCGTGCGAGTTTCCCCGCACACGGCGTTCCACCGGGACAGCTTCGATAGCCCCGTTTGGGCTATCTCTCCACCATATCACCTCGCGATGACATGGCAGCAGCACCTACAATTTTTCCAGCGAACAGAACTTTTATATTTTCAGCTTGTTCCTATACTCCGTTAGTTTGTCAATCATTTTTCGTTCTGTAAACGGCGGTTCTTGGTTGCTATGGACAAGCCTATGGCATTGGTTGCATAAGCTAACTAGATTAACGGTCTTATTGATCTCACTTAAAGGTTTACTCGGGTCAATATGATGGCAGTGGAAGTTACCGGGACTTAAGTATACAGCACATATTTTGCATTTTCCTTTATCTCTGTGGCGAATAGCTTCTAAAATGACAACATCATTTTGAAGCAACTCAAGCATCCCGTAAAAATGTTTTCCCTTTTTAGCTTCTTGATAAAGAAGATCCAAGCAGTTTCTCAAGTCCTGTTCGCTTTTTACGACAAGTTTGTTTACCTTCATGCTCCTTTCTCCCTTTTTATAATACTGGGTGGAAGTGCCATGAATTAGCCTGCTTGCCGTAACATGTAGATACTTTGCCGCCCCGGCTGGTTCCCTTCACTCCAGAGCGTTTTTTCCTCCCCCATCGTTGCCTTTGGGGTTCAAACGGCGCTCCTTCATCATTACTATGGAACCGCTGACTCCCCCTAAGATATCATCGACCAGCCCTGTCTCCTCCTTAGGGGGCCTCTCACGTTCCCTACAGCCTATCCCTTCTTTTGAACGCCCTTAGGTGCCTACTCTACTCGGCAGGACCTCTGATTGGAACGTCCGCTACCCATCAGAGCAGTAACCGAACTAAGCCAGCCGGTTAAAGGAAACACCGCAAACAAGACACGGTGGTTCGTCCTGTATGGTCCCTTTTCAGGGAGCACCGGTAACCGAGCTTCACGCATAGGTTCCTTTCGTCACCATAGGCGTCTTTTAAGGAGCCCCGCACCACTTTCGCCATAGCCACATTTTGCGGCCTTAGGCTACTTGGGTTACGACTTCACCTGGCTTCATACATCCCGGTGAGGGTGCACCGGAATGCATGCAGGAGTCTCAGGCTCGTGGATATAGGACTATCACCACGGGAAGGAATTTCACCTTCCAACTCGGCTGTAGAGTTGTCCCGATGTTCCCATCGGACTCCGCTTTCGTGCCTACGCACTTATACGGAAACGTGACGCACCTTGCTCGCCCGTGTCAGGCTGGGAAAGCAGCAATTCATCGATATTGACCCCTAATTTTTGTGCATAGATGGGGTCGAGCGATAGCGATAGGTAATAGTCACCCTCGGCATTACCCGGAGGGGCTATTTTCCCCCGCTTCACACCGTGCGTGCGAGTTTCCCCGCACACGGCGTTCCATCGAGTACCCCGGTTACTAATCCGCTCTAGACTTTACTAGTGTACGCACTTTCTGTATTCCTCGAGTTTACTTATTGTGTAATGGCGTACATCTTGTCTTGTAGGTCGCGGAATTCCTGCTCCGACCTAGGAATGATTAGTTCTTGAAACGTTTGGTTGATGGTATCAAATCCTTTCTAGCGGATTTGTACCATACACGTTTTTAGTCAGTTTTGCTCACCGAAACCCTTACGGATTTCCTCACGGCTTCCTAATCATTGTCTGGGTTAGTAACCTAGGGTACTCGACTATGCCCCTTCGCTCCGCAGGAGTTACCCTGCTTCATCACTACTACGGGCTGCTGCCCCACCCCTTCAGCAGTCATTTCCTCCTGCTTAGCGGCATCGGGATGCGCATCCCTTGGCATCCGCTGGGGTGGTTCACCTGTACCGCATCACCTATCCTTGCATGCTCCCTTAGGCTCCACCTCTGACCCGTCAGCCGCCTTTCTGCCCATGGTTGGAGGGCTCAAGGCAAAGATCCTCTACGGGATCAATCCAGACTCGGCAAACACGAATACCTCATCCAGGGCTGAACCTCACTTAGGAGGTGAGCGCCTTCTTTTTTCGGCGCCCCACGCCTTACGAGCCGTACTTCCGGTGGTTCGTTCCAACGCTATGCGTTCTCTAGCCATAGGAGCTTTATGGACCCCCGGCTACTTCGCTAACCGCTTCTCAGGTCTGCTTTTCGCCGTCCTCTCCGAGCTTCGTACAGTCATGTTGCGCACCATGACCGCACGTCGGGGTATTAGGGCGGGAATGCCAACCTTCATTCCCGTCTCGGATTTTCACCGAGCTCTCGGTGATGCAGTTAGGACCTACTCATGCTCAGTCCCGCTGACTTTTCGCACGGCGTTTCCGCCATACTTCAGTCAGCAACAGGTCGCACCGTGCTCTGCGTCGATGAAAGCTGCTTGCCCGCCCCGCTTTTGCACTTCCGCGATCGCGTGAAGGGCAACGGTCGTTTTCCCGGACGATTCCGGGCCGTAAATTTCCACAATCCGCCCGCGCGGATAGCCGCCGACTCCTAACGCGATGTCGAGCGCTAGCGAACCGCTCGGCACGACCGACACTTTGCGGTCGACTTGCTCGCCGAGCTTCATGATGGCCCCCTTGCCAAACTGTCGTTCAATTTGTTTTAATGCCTGCTCCAATGCAGCTTGACGATCTTGGTTCACTAACCTACTCCTCCTTATTCTAGGACTACTTATACTATACCGCGTTTTGCGGCCATTGCCAAGCAAAAAACGAACGTCCATTCGTTTTTTCGGTGGAGAAACTAGCAACAATCGCCATACTCATGCGGTGGAAAAAACGATGTGCGGTGGAGAATGGAGAAGGAAGGGGGCGGCCGATCAGCAGTCGGCCGCGAGCATCTCAAGCAGAAAAAAACAGCCGTATTTGGCGGTGCGGATGCGAATGGCATCACGCGTGCCGGACAGCATCAGACGGTGGACAGTCGCATCGCGCCCGCGGACGGCGATGCCGACATACACGGTGCCGGGCGGGTGGCCCTCAAGCGGATCGGGTCCGGCGACGCCGGTGAAGCTGATGCCGATATCCGCATCGCACATCGCGCGGACGTTTTCAGCAAGCAAACGGGCGCACGGCTCGCTCACCGCCCCTTCTGCCTCAAGCAGCGGGCGCGGTATGCCAAGCACCTGTTCTTTGACGCCGTTTGTGTAGCAGACGACACCGCCCTGCACGACTTGCGACGCGCCGGGGAGGGCGGTGAGCTGTTCGAGGAAAAGGCCGCCGGTCAAACTTTCGGCCGACGCGATCGTCCATCCTCTTTCTTTTAACCGTGCCAATGTCTTTGTAAACAGCGTTTCATCATTATACCCGTAACAATAACGGCCGACGCGCGTCAAAATGGCGGCTTCCGCCTCGTCGAGCAGCCGCTTGGCTTCCGCCTGATCCCGATGTTTCGCCGTCAGACGGAGCGTTACCTCACCGTCGTTTGCAAGCGGGGCGATCGTCGGGTTCGACTGGGCGTCGATCAAGTCGGCGATCGCCGCCTCGAGCGCCGACTCGCCGATGCCGAAAAAGCGGAGGACGCGCGATTCGATGCGCTCGGAAAGCGAAAAAGCGCCGCGCAAAAACGCTGCGCCGTATTTCGTAAACATCGGCTGCATTTCCTTCGGTGGTCCGGGCAGCAACATGTATGTAATCCCATCGACCGTCAGCGCCATCCCCGGCGCCATGCCGTGCTCGTTTTTCAGCACGGCCGCCCCTTCCAAGATGAGCGCCTGCTTTTTATTGTTTTCCGTCATCGGCCGATTCGTGCGGGCAAAGAACGCTTCAATCGCTCGCATCGCCTCCTCGTCGGTCACAAGCCGGCGGCCGAGCAGGCGGGCGATCGTTTCTTTCGTCAGGTCATCTTTCGTCGGGCCGAGTCCTCCGGTAAAAATGACCAAGTCCGCCCGCGTTTGCGCAATTTTCACCGCCTGTTCGAGGCGGCTGGCATTGTCGCCGACAACCGTATGGAAATAGACGTTAATGCCCAAGGCGGCGAGCTGCTGCGACAAAAACTGGGCGTTTGTATTGGCAATTTGCCCGAGCAGCAGTTCGGAGCCAACAGCGATGATCTCCGCGTTCAACAGACGTTCCCCCTTTTTCGGCCGGCTATTTCGAATGGGCAAAAGCATGTTTATTTTTGGAAAAGTAATCCCAGCCGGACCAAATCGTAAAAATGACCGCTACCCAAAGCGCGATATCGGCAAACGGAAACGGAATGAGCGAAAATGGGAAGTTGTGCAACAAAAGGGCGGAAATCGCCACAATTTGCGTCCATGTCTTGATTTTGCCAAGCATGTTGGCGGCGACGACTTCCCCTTCCCCGGCGAGCACGAGCCGCAGGCCGGTAACGGCAAATTCGCGGCTGATGATGACGATCACCATCCAAGCCGGAGCGGCGCCGAGTTCAACGAGCACGATGAGCGCTGCTGACACAAGCAGTTTATCGGCAAGCGGATCCAAAAACTTGCCCAAGTTGGTGACGAGTCCGTACTTGCGAGCGTAATGGCCGTCAATCCAGTCCGTCGTTGAAGCGATAATAAAAATGAGTGCCCCGACGAGATGAGCGACCGGAAGCTCCGCCCCAGCAATACGGACGCTTCCCCACCCGAACGGGACGAGCATGACGATCAAGAAAAATGGGATGAGCATAATGCGCGCTACCGTAATTTTATTCGGCAAATTCACAACGAATACCTCCGCTAGTTCAACATCTGTTGCGAGCAAGGGAGCGGCGCTTCTTCCGTCTGAAAGCTGCTCCCCGCCGTCATTTTTTCAAGATGAAACGCAGCTTTTGGTACACCTCGTCCTTCGGTGCAAACGGGTAGGCAAACGGTTGGCCGTTCACCTTCATCTCAACATCGAGCGTGCGCCCGATTTTCACCCACACTTCGCTTTCCGCCGACAAATCGAACGTTTTTGTTTGTCCGTTTGTCAAATTGCCGGCATAGAAAGAATGGCCTTTCGTGTTGTACACCTCAATCCACGATGTTCCTTTCGATGTAAGTTCAATCGAAAACGAAGCAGGGTTGTCCACTTCAATCGTTGCCATATTGCCGCGTTTTTCCGTCACATTCAACGCCGCCGGCGCAGCCGGTTTTTCTTCAGCAGCTGGAGCCGGCTGCTCCGTTTCTTGCCCGTTCTTTTCTTCCGCCTTCTTCGCTTTCTCTTTTGCTTTCGCCTGTTCAAGCGGCGACTGTTTCGGCTTTTCCACTTCCGCCGTCTCCGGGCTCGTTTTCGCCGGGGGCTCGTTTGCCGTGCCGCGCTGGAGCAGCACCCAAACAAGAACGGCCGCCCCGACGACGGCCGCCGCGATCAAGGCTTTCGGCAGCCAGTCGAGCCATTTCGTCCCTTCGGCGGAAAGCTGTTGGCGCGTTTTCACGCGCGACAGCGGCTGCGGAAGATCATCTTGGTACGATTGCGGAATGTCCTGCTTATATTGTTCAAACAGCTCATCCGGATCGAGGCCGACCGCCTCGGCGTATTGTCTAATGAAGGCGCGCACATAAAAATTGCCCGGCATAATGGCGTAATTCCCTTCTTCAATGCCGATCAAATACCGCTTCTGAATCTTCGTCATCTCTTGCAGCTCGTCCAAGCTGATGTTTTTTTCCTCCCGCGCTTCCCGCAAACGTTTTCCCAGTTCCGTCAACGGCCAACACCTTCCACTTGTTAAAATTAAAAGGATCTTCACCAAAAGTTGTACTTGACTGTTTCAGATCATGTCTTGCTTACATGCATAAGGAAAATCAGTAAATCAACGATTTTCCTACATGGTGACACGAGAAAAAGCCTCGCTTGTCAAGTACACGTTGTGGTGATGAACCAATTAAAATCCAAATTCGGAAAATCCGTCTCCGCCCAGCAAGGACGGGCGTTCGATCGCATCGTAGGAAATGTCTTCGTCCGGTTCATGGCGCAGCTCAATAATATAGTCAAAATCATCAAGCGTATATTCCGTATGGCGGACAAACATGTCCGGATGTTCCACGACCTTCGTCGCCTCGAGGCGCATCAGCTCGCGGATGAGCTGCCAGTGCTGCTCATTGCCGCGGCGCGTCGAAACGATGCCGTCGACAATGAAAATGTTGTCCTCGCTATATTCGTCTTCCATCAGCTGCGTGCGGACGGTCTGCTTGATCAGCGTCGATGATACAAACAGCCACCGCTTATTGGCGCATACGCTCGCAGCAACGATCGACTCCGTCTTGCCGACGCGCGGCATCCCGCGAATGCCGATGAGCTTATGCCCTTTTTCTTTAAAAATTTCTGCCATAAAATCGACCAACAGCCCAAGCTCGTCGCGAACGAAGCGAAACGTCTTTTTGTCGTCGGCATCGCGCTGAATGTAGCGGCCATGGCGGACGGCCAAACGATCAAGCAGCTTCGGCTGGCGCAGTTTCGTCACCGTAATGTTGTCCATCGTCCGCAAAATTGTCGCCAGCCGCTCGATTTGTTCGCTGCTGTCGCAAAGAAGCAACATGCCGCGGCGCGAATCCCGGACGCCATTGATCGTCACGATGTTGATCGACAACATGCCGAGCAACGAGGCGACATCGCCGAGCAACCCTGGACGGTTGACATGAATCTCATACTCCAAATACCACTCCTGCTTGCCCATCCCGTCTCCTCCCTTGCCGCTGTCCGCACGAACGCCTTATGCTAAGTTCATACTACTATAACCGCGAACGGAAAAGCAACCGAAAAGAGGAAAGAAAAAAGAGAGGGAGCCCCTCTCTTTACCGGGTGTTATTTTTGTTGGACAAGTTTCACCATCATGTTGGCAAGGGCATGCTGTTCTTTTTCATCCGCAACGCTCCAAAGGTCGGCGAGCACCCGTTCTTCCGGGTTTTTCGGATCCACGTTTTTCGCCAAATAGTCCCCGATTTGATAGGCGACATCCGAGATCACTTGCTGGGTCAAACCTTGTTGCTGCGCTTGCTGCAGACGTTCCGATAAAAAGTCTTTCCATTGTTCAAAGTTATCCAGTACCGACATGTCCATTCCCTCCTTGATGAACGTTTCAAGGATAGTTTGCCTGCGGGCGAAAAAAATATACGCTCAACAATACCAGCCGCCGTTGACAGAGATGATTTGGCCGGTGATGTAAGAAGCGGCGTCCGACAACAAAAACGCCACTGTTTTCGCCACTTCCTCAGGGGTCCCGAGCCGGCCGGCCGGAATTTCATCGGCGAGCGCCGCCAATTCTTCTTCGCTGAACGGCCGGAGCATATCTGTGGCGATCGCTCCCGGCGCGACGGCGTTGACGCGGATGCCGCTCGGGGCGAGCTCTTTCGCCAGCGCCTTGGCGAACGCGTTTTGCCCGCCCTTGGTCATCGAATACACCGCTTCGCATGAGGCGCCGCACAACCCCCAAATCGAAGAAATGAACACAATTTGGCCGCGCTTTTTCGAAATCATCGGCGGCAGCAGTTTTTTCACAAGCTGCGCCGGGCTTGTCACATGGAGGCGCACCATCCGTTCGATCAGCTCGTCATTCATGTCGGTAAGCAACCCGTAATACGTGGCCCCGCTGTTATAAATGATGGCATCGATCGGGCGGTCGAGGCGGGAAAGCAGTTGGTCGACCCCGCCCGGCATCGACAAATCCGCTTCCACCGGCACGGTGTGCACGCCGGTTAGTTCGGCTTGCAGCGCCTCAATGGGCGCGCGGCGCCGGTAGTAATGAAGAAAAAGCCCATAGCCGCCTTGCGCGAGCTCGCGGGCGATGCTTTGCCCGATCGCGCTTGACGCTCCGGTAATTAACGCATAGCGCATGGAACGTTCTCCTCCTTCTGTTGGACGCAAAAAAGGGGCTGACGCAAAAGCCCCTTTTTGATGAAATGAAACTGAAAAACATGGGAAAGAGACCACCTCTGAAATCGTTGGTTTTACCAGGGGTTTCAGGGTGGTCTAGTTTTCCATGTTGCCCCAGATAGGGGCATTACCGTTCTTTCGGTCAGCCCCTGTCATTGCCCTTTTGGCACAACCTCGCAAACGGCGATTTGCGAATCGCGGAAACACGCATCGGCAATGGATGCAACGTCGTCAAGCGTCAACGATGACAACGCCGGCAAAATGTCAAACAAGCTCGCGCCGTAAAACGCGTAGCGCGTAAACTGGTTGGCGATATACTCCGGCGAGTTGAGCGCGCGCAAAAAAGCGCCGATTTTTTTCTTTTTCACCCGCTCAAATTCCTCCGTTTTCACTGCCTCAACTGAAAATGACAACAACACGTTTTTGACTTCCGCCGCAAGCCGCTCGGCATCCCTTGTATCGCCGCCGACAAGGGCAAAGCCGAATTCGCGCTCTTCCGTGTAATCATACATAAACGTGTCATCAATCAGCCCTTCGCGGTAGAGCCGCTCGTAATGGGGCGAGCTTTTGCCGAACAAATAGTCCAATGCAACATGGAAGGCAAGCTCATGGCGAAGTTTTGGTCCGCCGGTTTCCGGCACGGACGGCGCTTTGATGCCGACAAAGCATTTATTCGCCTGCACGTGCATGGGGATGACTTTTTTCGTTTCCGCAACTCCGCTCGGTTCTTCGTACGTAAACCGCTTTATTTCAGGAGCGGACGGGAACGATTTTTTCGCCTGATTGTCGCGGATTTGCTGCATGATTTTTTGTTCGTTGACCGGACCGACGACAAACAAAAGCATGTTGCTCGGGTGGTAGAACGTTTCGTAGCATTCGTACAACAGCTCTTTTGTAATTTGGGCGATCGATTCGACCGTGCCGGCGATGTCAATTTTGACCGGATGGTTGTGGTACATGCTTTCGATGGCGCCAAAATAAACGCGCCAGTCCGGGTTGTCGTCATACATGCGGATTTCCTGGCCGATAATGCCTTTTTCTTTTTCCACCGTCTTGTCGGAAAAATACGGCGTTTGCACAAAATCAATCAGCGTTTCCAAGTTTTTCTCGACGTTGTCGGTGCTGGAAAACAAATAGGCCGTGCGGGTGAACGTCGTAAAAGCGTTCGCCGAGGCGCCTTGTTTGCTGAACTGTTGAAACACGTCGCCGTCTTCTTTTTCAAACAGCTTATGTTCCAAAAAGTGGGCGATGCCGTCCGGGACGCGTTTCATCTCTGTTTGGCCGAGCGGGACAAACTGGTTGTCCACCGAACCGTAATTCGTCGTAAACACGGCGTACGTTTTGTTGAATCCCTTTTTCGGCAAAATGTACACGTCAAGACCGTTGTCCATTTTTTCGTAGAACAGCTCTTCTTGCAGCGTCTCATACACCCGTTTTTCCATCTTCCGTCCCCCCCTCCATTCCGGTCAAAAAGTATACCGTATCCAACTCCACCTTTTCAGCGACGCGCACGATGTCTTCGCGCCCGATTTCCTCCGTGCCGGCCAGCCATTCGTGAAGCGGACGCTTCCGCGCGGAGACGACGTTGTGGTACAGCACTTCGACAAGTCCGCGCGGCGTGTCGAGCGTCTCAAGCAGCTGATTGCGGATGACCGCTTTCGTCTGCGCGATTTCTTCATCCGTAAAATCGCCGTTTTTCATCGCCTGCATTTGCTCGTCGATAATGCGCCGCGCCTTCTCGTAATTGGCCGGCTCAATGCCGGACATGACCATCAAAATCCCTTTATGGCTCTCAAGCCTTGAGGCGGCGTAATAGGCAAGGCTCGCCTTCTCGCGGACGTTAATGAACAACTTCGAATGGGAAAAACCACCAAAAATGCCATTAAACATCTGCAAGGCGTAGTAATCGTCATCCTCGTATGTGACATTCGTTCGGTAGCCGATGTTCAATTTCCCTTGCTTGACGTCTTGCCGTTCGATCACTTCCTTCACTTCCCCACGCGCTTTTGCCTGAGCTTGGGGCGTACGCGCCGGCTCTGCGCGGTCGGGCAGCAAAAAGCGCTGACGGACGGTGTTGAGCACCTCTTCTTCGTCGACATCGCCGATGACATACAAGTCAAGCTCATCTTCAGCCAACGCCCGCTCATAATAGCGGTGCAGTCTTTCCGCTGTAATGGCGTCGACATCCTCGAGCTCGCCATTAGGCGAGAGCGCGTACGGTTCGCCTTTGCACATTTCTTCTACAAGGCGGATGTTCGCATAGCGCATTTTGTCATCATACACCGCCTGAATGCGTTGACGGAGTGCCCGCTTTTCCTGCTCGACAATGTCGGTGACAAACCGCCCGCCATCAAGAGCCGGGCGGAACAGAAGATCGGCCAAGAGCTGAAGCGCTTTCGAAAGCAACGGCGTTTGTTTAGGCAAAAACCGTTCATTGGCGACATCGATGCGAATCGTCATGATATGATGTTCGCCTTTTTTCGTTAAATCGACGTTCAGCGTCGCCCCGTACAGTTCATCCAAATAGGTGCGCAGCGCCTTGACGCTCGGATAGTCGGCCGTGCCGCTTTGCAAAACGTACGGAAGCAGCGCGCGCAGCGTCACCGTTTCCTTGGCGAGCGGCGCTTTCATTTTCCAAACGAGTGTATTCGTTTTGTACTTATCGGTCGGAATCGTATGGACGCGAACCGGCCCAACCGCCGTTATTTTTTCATCGACCAAGCCAACTCCTCCTTTTCTGTCGCAAAATGGGCGGCATGCTTATTGTGAGATGTCTTATCAACAATATACCTGTTGCCAAGCGACAAATGCAAACAAATCCGCCTAGTTCGTCCGATGCGCTTGGAAACATGGCCATCATGGGAATGAAAAACAGCTGTCCGGTTGCGCCGGACAGCTGCAAGTTCTACCGTTTCCCTTTGATATATGGCGTGCCGGCCGCTTTCGGCGCCTCCGCCCGCCCGATGAAGCCGGCGAGCGCCAAAATGGTGAGCACGTACGGGGCGATGAGCAAGTAAACCGTCGGAACGTTTTTCAAAAACGGAATGGTTTGCCCGACAATGCTTAAGCTTTGCGCCAGTCCGAAAAAGAGCGCCGCTCCCATCGCGCCGATCGGATGCCATTTGCCAAAAATCATGGCGGCGAGCGCCATAAATCCGTGCCCAGAAATCGTCGCATGGCTAAAATCGCGGGAAATGATCGTCGCGTATACCGCACCGCCCAAACCGCCGAGCGCGCCGCTGATCATGACGGCGATGTAGCGCATTTTGGCGACATGAATCCCCATCGTATCCGCCGCCATCGGATGTTCGCCGACCGCACGCAGCCGCAGGCCAAACGGCGTTTTATAAATCACATACCAAGAGACAAACGCCAACAAAATGGCGATGTACGACGTCACATACGCATTGGAGAACAACAGCGGGCCGATGACCGGGATGTCGCTCAACACCGGCACATCGATTTTGTCAAACCCGACTTGAATTTGGTCGGTCTGGCCTTTGCCGTACATTTTTTTGACTAAAAACAGCGACAGGCCAAGCGCCAAAAAGTTGATCGCCACCCCGCTGACGACTTGGTCGGCGCGAAAGGTAACCGACGCGACAGCGTGCAGCAGGGAAAATACAGCGCCGACCACCATGGCAGCCAATAAGGCAAGCCACGGCGTCCATTCGCCAAACCGATCGGCAAACGTCAAATTAAAGACGATGCCGACAAACGCGCCGATGGTCATCAATCCTTCAAGCCCGATGTTGACGACGCCGGACCGTTCGCTGAACACGCCGCCAAGCGCCGTGAAAATGAGGGGAGCCGCAAAGAAAATCGCTGTCGGGATAATCGTCTGCAACACGTCATACACGCTCACTTACTCCGCCCCCTTTTGCCAGCGAGATAACAGCCAGCGAATCATATAGCTCGATGCCACAAAGAAAATGATGAGCGCGATAATAATGTCAACGAGTTCGGTCGGCACGCCGGCGCTTGACGGCATTTCCAACGCCCCGACTTTTAAGGCGCCAAACAACAAGGCGGAGAGCAAAATGCCAAACGCGTTGTTGCCGCCGATCAGGGCGACGGCGATGCCGTCAAACCCGAGGCCGGTAAAGCCGGCTTTCGTCGAGATGTTTCCAAATGTGCCAAGCCCCTCCATCGCCCCGGCGACGCCGGCAAAAGCGCCGGAGATGACCATCGCTAAAATGATGTTGGCGCGCACGTTCATGCCGGCATACTGGGAGGCATGCTGGTTGAACCCGACCGCCCGCAGCTCAAACCCTTTCGTCGTCCGCTCAAGCAAAAACCACATGACAAATGCGGCGGCGACAGCGATGAAAATGCCGTAATGCATGGTGGAATGATACGTAATGGCATCAAAAAAGTCGGAGTGAAGCGATGCGCTTTCTTTCACCGGCTTTGATTTAAATCCCTCATCGGACAAAACGGAACGGATGATGGCGTTCGTTACATGCAAAGCAATATAGTTCATCATAATCGTAATAATGACTTCATGCACTTTTAAATACGCCTTTAGCACGCCCGGGATCAGCCCCCAAAGCGCTCCGGCGAGGGCGGCCGCCAAAATGGCGAGCGGCAAATGGATGATTTTCGGCAAGTCGAACGACACGCCGACCCAGACGGCCGCCAGCCAGCCGACGATCAGCTGCCCTTCGACCCCGATGTTAAACAAGCCGGTGCGAAAAGCAAACGCCACCGCCAACCCGGTTAAAATGTACGGCGTCGTCTGGCGGATCGTTTCGCCGATATAGTACGTATCGCCAAACGCCCCGTACACGAGAGCGTAAAACCCAGCGATCGGGTTGTAGCCGCTCACGAGCATGACGATGGATCCGGCAGCCATGCCGAGCAAGACGGCCAATACAGGAATCAACAATTGCTGGAGACGGTTTGACTTCATCACGACACACCTGCTTCCTTCCGTTTGCTTCCGGCCATCAGCAGCCCGAGCTCTTGTTCCGTCGTCTCTTTCGGATCGACGATGGCGACAATTTTCCCCTCATAAATAACGGCGATCCGGTCGCTGACGTTCATGACTTCATCGAGCTCAAATGAGACGAGCAGCACCGCTTTGCCGCGGTCGCGCTGTTCGATGAGCCGCTTATGGATAAACTCGATCGCGCCGACGTCAAGCCCCCTTGTCGGCTGGGCGGCGATCAACAAATCCGGGTCGCGGTCAACTTCGCGGCCGATGATCGCTTTTTGCTGGTTTCCGCCCGACAGCGCCCGCGCCTTCGTATATTCATCCGGCGTGCGCACGTCAAATTCGCGGATGAGCTGACGCGCTTTGTCGTAGATCGCTTTAAAGTTCAGCACGCCCCGCTTTGAATACGGCGGCTTGTAATACGTTTGCAGCACCATGTTTTCGCCGATCGGAAAATCGAGGACAAGCCCGTGCTTATGCCGGTCTTGCGGAATATGGCCGACGCCGGCTTCGATGATTTTGCGCGGCGGCAAGTTCGTAATATCGCGGCCGTTCAGCTTCACCGTGCCGGATTCCGCTTTCAGAAGGCCGGTAATCGCCTCGATCAGCTCGGTTTGCCCGTTGCCGTCGACCCCGGCGATGCCGACGATCTCCCCGGCGCGCACCGTCAAGTTCAAACCGTTGACCGCTTTGATCCCGCGCGCGTCCTTGACGACTAAGTCTTTAATTTCCAACACCGATTTTCCCGGTTCAGCCGGTTTCTTAGCGGTCGTAAACTGCACCTCGCGGCCGACCATGAGCGCCGCCAGCTCGTTCGGGTTCGTTTCCGCGACCTCAAGCGTCGCGATCCCTTTGCCGCGGCGGATGACGGTGACGCGGTCGCACACTTCCATAATTTCTTTTAGCTTATGGGTGATTAAAATGATCGATTTTCCTTCGCGGACGAGCGTGCGCATAATTTGGATGAGCTCGCGGATTTCCTGCGGCGTCAAAACCGCTGTCGGTTCGTCAAAAATCAAAATATCCGCACCGCGGTAGAGCGTTTTTAAAATTTCCACGCGCTGCTGCATGCCGACGGAAATGTCGGCAATTTTCGCTGTCGGATCGACCGCCAGCCCATACCGTTCCGACAGCTCGCGCACCTCCTGTTCGGCCCGCTTCATATCGATCGTTCCCGCCCGCGTCGGTTCGCTGCCTAAAATGATGTTTTCCGTCACCGTGAACGTATCGACGAGCATAAAGTGCTGATGCACCATGCCGATGCCAAGATCGTTGGCGACGTTCGGGTCGGTAATGCGCACCGGCTTTCCTTTGACGCGGATTTCGCCGCCGTCCGGCTGGTATAAACCGAACAGCACGTTCATGAGCGTCGATTTGCCGGCCCCGTTTTCGCCAAGCAGAGCGTGTATCTCCCCCTTTTTCACTTGCAGCGTAATGTTGTCATTGGCGACAAACGAGCCAAACACCTTGCGGATATTGAGCATTTCAATCACGTATTCCAAGCGATTCACTCCTTACTCAAGCAAGGTCAAAATCACAAAATGAAAGGCGACAGCGAAACAGCCGCCCTTCATGATTTTGAAGAAGGCTAGCGGCGCGCGCTAGCCTTCTTCGCCGTTGTTCGTCACTTGATCGTCGCAGCGAATTGCTCGTACTCTTTCCGATTCGTCGGCACTTTCACTTCGCCCTTGATAATTTTTTCTTTCCATTCGTCAACAGCTTTCAGCACATTTTCTGGAATGTTGTCTTGTGTCGGAGCGATGCCAACCCCATTTTCCGGCAACCCGTACTCAATCGTTTTGCCGCCCGGGAAGTCGCCGTCTTTCGCCCGTTTCGCCGTGTCATAGACAGCGACGTCGACGCGTTTCACCATCGAAGTGAGCGTTACGTTGTACGTTTTGCCGCCGACTTTCACTTTCCCTTCCGGTGCTTGGTCTTTATCAACGCCGATCACCCAAATTTCACGGTTCGGATCTTTTTTCTTCAAGTCTTTTGCCTCTGAGAAAACACCGTTTCCAGTCGCCCCGGCCGCATGGTAGATGATGTCGACGCCGGAAGCGTACATGCTCGAAGCGATCGCTTTCCCTTTATCCGCTTGGTTAAACGCCCCTGCGTATTGCACTTGAACGGTCGCCTTCGGGTTGACCGCTTTCACGCCGGCGCGGAATCCGCTTTCGAATTTTTCGATCAACGGAATTTCCATCCCACCGACAAAGCCGATTTTATTCGTTTTCGTCATCAAACCGGCAACAACGCCGACAAGGAACGAGCCTTCATGCTCCTTGAACGTGATGCTGGCGACGTTTGGCTCATCAACAACCGTGTCGACGATGGCGAAATGTTTTTTCGGGTTTTGCTTCGCGACTTCTTTCACCGCGTCGCCCATCAAATACCCGATGCCGAAAATCAAGTCAAAGTCGCTGCGCACGAGCTTGTTTAAGTTGGTTGGATAATCGGTGTCGCTCGTCGACTGCAAATAGTCGTACCCACCGCGTCCTTTTTCTAGCCCGTTGTCTTTGCCGAACTTTTGAATCCCTTCCCACGCGGACTGGTTAAACGATTTGTCATCAACGCCGCCGACGTCGGTGACCATGGCGACGCTAAACGTATCTTCCTTATTATTGCCTCCCGCGTTGCCGCCATCCTGGCCGCAGGCGCTAAGCAGCGTGCCGGCGGCAAACAGAACGGACAACGCCCATCCGAATCGTTTTTTCATCATCCATTCCCCCTAAGCTGAAAAGTTTGTTCCTAAATTAGTATGAAACTTCCGTTCACGTTCTATGTACCCCTTTCACCTCCTTAAAAACCAAACCGTTTCCGCATGACATGAAAGCTGAATTTGTCGGAACGGAAGTAGTTGGTCGAGTAAAAAATCGGCTCGTCGTTTTTGTCGAAATGCATTTGCTTGAGCACGAGCAGGGCGGTTTCCGGGTCGCATTGCAAAATCGGCGACACTTTCTCATGGTAGCCGAGCGGCTCGATGCGCGCAACTGCATAGGCGATGTCGCGGTGCGTTTGGTTGTGCAAGTTTTCAAACAACGATTCGTGTTCGTACGAAATGCCTTTTGGCAAATACTTGCACAAAATTTTATCGAGGCAATAGACGACCGGCTCCCCGTCGGCGGTGCGCACCCGCTCGATCAACAAAATCTCGTCGTCCGGGCGGCATTGAAAACGGCGCATATCGTCTTCTGTCGGCAGCTGGATGGAAGAAGACAAAAAAATCGTTCCCGGTTTTCGTCCGGCTTGGCGGATCATATCCGTGACGCTCGACAGCTGCTCGATGCCGGACGTAAACAGCGGCCGGGCGTTGACAAACGTTCCGACGCCATGGCGGCGGATGATGATGTTTTCCTCCTCCAGCACCCGCAGCGCTTCCCGCAGCGTCGCCCGGCTGACGCCAAGCTGTTTGGCAAGCTCAAACTCAGACGGCAGCTTTTGCTTTTCTTTGTACACGCCAGTTTCAATATCGTGTTTCAAACGGTCGATGACTTGCAAGTACAGATGGCGGTTGTCTGATTTGATTGACATGACAACGTCCTCCACATGATCTCCTGTAAGAGTCAGACCTCTGACATTAGACATATAACCTTTTTGAGACTACTATATCATTTTTTACTGGCCAAATAAATAGGGTTATCAAATTTTGTCGAAAAAAAAGATATGTTTATGGAAGCGCTTCCAATGTGACATACGATTGGCAGGCAGGTGGCATCGACCTGCCTGCTTAGCGATCAGGGCTTGCGATGCAGCGCAAAAGACTGTTGATTTCAGCCCATGTTCAATGGAAAAACCTTGTGACGCCAGCGCTTTTCTGACCAAATGCTCTGAGGCCCATTTTCCGCCGAGTGCTACGACGTCTTTTTCAAATCTTCTTTCGACCAAAGAACCGCGCGCGGTTTGCTCCCTTCGTACGGACCGACGACGCCTCGCTCCTCCATGGCGTCGATCAGCCGGGCGGCGCGGTTGTAGCCAATGCGGAAGCGGCGCTGCAGCATCGACACAGAAGCGCTTTGCATTTCCACAACAAGGCGGACGGCCTCTTCATACAAGTCGTCTTCGAAGGCCGATGCGTTCGCCTCCTCTTCCGGCACGATCATCTCCTCGTAATATTGGGCCTGCTGCTGGCCGATGACAAATTGGACGACGTCTTCCACTTCTTGATCGGACACAAATGCGCCTTGCACGCGCACCGGTTTGGACGCGCCCATGGGCAAAAACAGCATGTCGCCGCGGCCGAGAAGTTTTTCCGCCCCGCCCACATCGAGAATGGTGCGTGAGTCAATTTGCGATGAGACGCTGAACGCGATGCGTGACGGAATGTTGGCCTTAATGACGCCCGTGATAACGTCAACCGACGGGCGTTGAGTGGCGATGATCAAGTGAATGCCGGCCGCGCGCGCCATTTGCGCCAACCGAGTGATCGCCTCTTCCACATCTGACGAAGCGACCATCATCAAGTCAGCCAGTTCGTCAATGATGACGACGATATATGGCAAAAGCGGCTGCTGCTCCAGCGCGGCTTCGTTCTGCTGACGGATATGCTCGTTATACCCTTCAATGTTGCGCGTGCCGGTATGGGAAAACAGCTCGTAGCGCCGTTCCATTTCTTGGACGACTTTTTTCAGCGCTTGAGCCGCTTTTTTCGCATCGGTGACGACCGGCGTCAACAGATGCGGAATGCCATTGTAGACGCTTAGCTCGACCATTTTCGGGTCAATCATCATCAACTTCACTTCATGGGGCTTGGTGCGCATGAGCAGGCTGACGATAATGCCGTTGATGCAGACGCTTTTCCCGCTCCCGGTAGCGCCGGCGATCAACAAATGCGGCATTTTGTTCAACTCGGCGGCAACGACTTCCCCGGAAATGTCGCGCCCGAGCGGGATCAACAGCTTGGATTCGGACCTTGTGTGCTCGACCGCCTCCAGCACTTCGCGCAGCGAGACGGTGGCGATCTCCTCGTTCGGCACTTCGATGCCGATTGCGGACTTGCCGGGGATGGGCGCTTCAATGCGGATGTCTTTCGCCGCCAAGGCGAGCGCCAAGTCGTCGCTTAAGCTGACGATTTTGCTTACTTTCACCCCGACGTCCGGGTACACTTCATATTTTGTCACCGCCGGGCCAAGGTGCACCTGCGTCACTTTCGCCTTGACGCCAAAGCTTTGGAACGTTTTTTCCAGCTTGCGCGCATTGGCATAAATATTCGCATGGTCGGTCGATTGCCCAGCCGGCTTTGGCGGACGGAGAAGTTCAAGCGGCGGCAAATCGTAATTGGCATTTTCATGCTCGGAAAACGCCAACGGCGGGGATGCCCCCCCTTCGCTGTCGTCATCTTCCGCAGGCAGCTGTTTCTCTTCTTCCGGCTCGGCGGCCGCCCGGACGGCGGCAAAATCGGATATGATCGGCGGCGGCGAAAGCAATTCGTCGTCCGCCTCAGCAGCCCCGGCTTCTGCCGATTCCTCGGCCGGATAGGCGGCCGTCCGCCGTGAACGCCGGCCTCGTTCTACACTCGCTCGCCGTTTTCTCCCCGCGAGCCATTGTTTCACATCGGCGACGAACGCCAGCCATTCCTTCCGCACAAGCGCGGCCGCCCCAACAACTATCTGTCCGATCGTTTCGCGCAGCGATTTCCCGGTCAATACGACAAAGCCGACTACAAACAGCAGAAAACAAATCCATTTTGTCCCGAGCGAATCAAACAGCTGATAGCTGGCGGCAAACAACAGAGCGCCAGCCATTCCGCCGCCTAGGTCGGCATGGGACTCCTTTCCGCCCGCCTCGTTCCAAAACAGCGCCCACGTCGTCCGGATGACGCTCGGATCAAGCTCACCGCGCCGCGACATGAGCTCAAACAACTTTTCGTGACTTAGCAGCAAAAGCGCCGCTGTGATGACTGACACGCCGACAAACGGACGGCTCGCCCATGACGGCCACGATCGTTTCCAAATGAGGATGAGCGATAAAATGAACACTCCCCCTATTAACAGCATGTACCATTCGCCGAAAAAAAAGCGGCCGACAAGCACGAATGTTTCCCCGACAAGCCCGAGGCGAGCCATCGCCACAACGGCAACAGCCAGCAGCCCGAGACCGATCAATTCAAAGCGAATCGTCTCCGTCCATGACTGTTTCTTTGGCGGTTTTCCTTTTTTTTGTCGCTTTCGTTTCGCCATGATCGCTCACTCCAGCATGAATGAATTGGCAAGCCGGAAAAAAGCAGCCAACAATGGCTGCTTTTTTCCGTTTGTCTATTATTATATCATGAACAACTTGACAATTCATTACGATGTTGCGACAGAAACCGGAAACCGCACCCCTGGCGCATACTTAGCGTTTAAAAAATGATAGGGGTTGGTGCTTAAGTTTTGCACGATTTCATATTCGCCCGTATCGGTCATTTGGACGAGCAACGGGATGCCTTCGTAATGCACTAGCTTTTGCTTTTCATACGCGGCCGCATCGACCGGGAACACCAAATGTTCCGGCATGATCGTGTACAAAATCATTGGATCATCTTCCCTTCGCCGCCTTTTTTCGCTTCGATCAGCTGGCGCAGCTTCGCCATGGCCTGTGAGACGCCGCCCACTTCATCGATCAAGCCGTACCGGACCGCATCGGGACCGACGACGTTCGTGCCGATGTCGCGCGTCAAATTGCCTTTGGAAAACATGAGCTCTTTAAACTTCTCCTCGCTAATGTTGGAATGCTTCGTTACGAAGCGGACGACGCGTTCCTGCATTTTATCCAAATACTCAAACGTCTGCGGGACGCCAATGACAAGCCCCGTCAAACGGATCGGATGAATCGTCATCGTCGCCGTCTCAGTGATGAACGAATAGTTGCACGAAACGGCGATCGGCACGCCGATCGAATGGCCGCCGCCAAGCACGATGGAAACGGTCGGTTTTGACAGCGAAGCGAGCATTTCCGCAATCGCAAGCCCGGCCTCCACATCACCGCCGACCGTATTTAAAATGACGAGCAGCCCTTCGATTTTCGGATTTTGCTCAATGGCGACGATTTGCGGGATCACATGTTCGTATTTTGTCGCCTTGTTTTGCGGCGGCAGCTGAATATGACCTTCAATTTGGCCGACAATCGTCAGACAATGAATGTTCGTATCCGGTTCCATTTGCGGGACGTTCGTCTGCCCAAGCTGGGTGATGGCAGCAGTGGCCTCTTCCGTTTTCGTTTCCGGTTTTTCTTCCGTCTCTTCCTGAAGGTAACGCTCCTTGTCCATCGATTCCTTCTCCTTTCTATCGGTCATACGTTTAGTATGGCCGAAAAGAAAAAGAAAAATGCCGGCAACGGTTCACCGTTTCCAGCATTTCCCTTGGACTTTGAGCATGATTGCGTTATACCTCCATAATAATCGGCAAAATCATCGGCTTTCGCTTCGTTTTCTCAAACAAAAACTGGCTTAGCGCCTCGCGAATGTTCGCCTTTAACGATGACCATTCCAGCATGTATGATTCCAGACAGCGCTTAATGATCTCCGCCACCATTTGCTCAGCCTCTTCCAACAGCGTCTCCGCCTCGCGCATATAAACGAATCCGCGCGAGATGATTTCCGGTCCAGCAGCAATCGTTTTCGCTTCTTTGTTTAGTGTCACCACGGCGATCAAAATGCCGTCCTGCGACAACAAACGCCTGTCGCGCAACACAATGTTGCCGACGTCGCCGATGCCGAGGCCATCGATTAAAATGTTGCCGTACGGCACTTTACCGCCAGGGCGGGCGGCTCCGCCGCGAAATTCGACCACTTCACCTTTGTCAAGCAAAAACGTCCGCTCTTCCGAGATGCCGACCGCCTTCGCCAACCGGGCGTGCGCCTTTTGCATTCGGTACTCCCCATGCACCGGGATGAAATATTTCGGCTTCATCAAATTAAGCATGAGCTTAAGCTCTTCTTGGCAGCCGTGCCCGGACACGTGCACTTGCCGATCGCGGTAAATGACGTTCGCCCCAGCCCGGTATAGGGCGTCGATCGTTTTCGAAAACCCAAGCTCATACCCCGGCATGACAGAAGCAGCGACGATGACGGTGTCTCCTTCTTTAATGTTCACCTGCTTGTTCGCCTGCCGCGCCATGCGCCAAAGCGCGCTCATCGGCTCGCCATGACCCCCGGTCGTCAAAATGACAAGTTCATCATCCCCATAGCGGTCCAAGTCGTAGGCAGAAATCGTCACCTTGTCCGGCAGATGCAAATAACCGAGGCGGACGGCGATGTCCATAATTTTATGCAGCGTTTTGCCGATCACCGCCACCTTGCGCCCGTACTGCTTGGCGGCGTAAAGCACTTGTTGGATGCGCGTAATGTTCGAGGCATAGCAGGCGACAAACACGCGCCCTTTCGCGTGGCCGATCACATCTGCAATCTCATGGGCGACGGCTGTATCAGAGCCGCTGTAGCCCGGACGCTCGGCATTCGTGCTGTCCGACAAAAGACAAAGCACCCCTTGTTCGCCGATTTGCGCCATTTTCCCCAAGTCGGCGCGATTATTGCCATACGGCGTCTGGTCAAATTTAAAATCGCTCGTGTACACGATCGCCCCTTGCGATGTATGCAGGCTGATGCCGATGGAATCGGGGATGCTGTGGATCGTGCGGAAAAACGTCACTTTTGCTTTGTCAAACAGCAGTTCAGCGTCAGGATGAATTTCATTCAGTTTGGCGTTTGCAATGCCTTGCTCTTTTAAAATCGCTTCCGCCAACCCGAGCGTCAGCTTCGTCCCGTAGACTGGCACAGACAGCTGCTTGAGCACGTAGGCGATCGCTCCCATATGCTCCTCATGCCCGTGAGTGAGAAAAATCGCCTGAATGCGGTGCTGCCGTTCAATTAAGTAGGCAATGTCCGGGATGACTTTGTCAATGCCAAACATCTCATCTTCCGGGAACATCACCCCGGCATCGAGGACGAAAATGTCCTCATCCAATTCGACGACATACATGTTTTTGCCGATTTCCCCGACTCCCCCAAGGGCAAAAATGCGTATTTTCTCTACTGGCTTTATTTTGGATTTCAAGGCTGCGTCCTCCCAATTGTGATGCTAACCCGCTCAAAGTCACTTGCCTTTATTATAACGAATTGACGCCAAAAAACACAAGATGGTTCATGAACGAGCCGGCGCATTTCACCGTCTCGACAAAAAAGCCCCAACGTCCGAACCGACGCTGGGGTCATTTGCTGCACGGATATGGCCATCAAGCATCAAGCAGACGGCTGAGCTCGTTTCGCTCCTGCTCGGTGAGCGGAACGAGCGGAAGGCGCACCGAGCCGACATCCAAGCCGCGCAACTGCAGGGCGGTTTTCACCGGCACCGGGCTCGGCGCAGCGAACAGCCCTTTCATGAGCGGAAGCCATTTCCGGTGCAACGCGGCGGCGGCTTGATGGTCGCCGGCCTGGAACGCACGAATCATTTGTTGCATTTCGTTGCCGATGATGTGCGATGCAACAGAAACCACGCCGGCGCCGCCGATCGCCAACACCGGCAGCGTCAAGCTGTCATCGCCGCTATACAGCTGAAAATCGTCCGGCGTGCGTTCAATGATTTCCGCCATCGCTTCTAAATTGCCGCCGGCTTCTTTGACCGCGACAATATTCGGAATCGCTGCCAGCCGAATGACGGTCTCAGGAGCGAGGTTGACCGACGTGCGCCCCGGCACGTTGTACAACATGACCGGCAGCGGCGTGCTCTCAGCGATCGCTTTAAAATGCTGATACAGCCCTTCTTGATTCGGTTTGTTGTAATATGGCGCCACAAGCATGACAGCGTCGACGCCTGCTTCTTCCGCCCGTTTCGTCAGCTCGATCGAGGCGCGCGTATTGTTCGTTCCCGTCCCAGCAATAACCGGCACGCGGCCATTGACGACGGAAACGACATGGCGGAACAGTGCGACTTTCTCTTCCGTCGTCAACGTCGGCGATTCGCCGGTCGTGCCTGCGACAACAAGCGCATCCGTGCCGTTATCAAGCAAATAGTTGACGAGTTCTGTCGTTTTCGCTAAATCTAAGTTTCCTTTTCGGTCAAAGGGGGTGACCATCGCAGTGACGACATTCCCGAACTGAACCACGGTTTTCACTCCTCATTTTCAAATCGGTTGATCATTCGTCCTGTTCGGCCTCGGACAAGCAAAAGGCGTCGTGCAAGGCATTGACGGCCTTTTCCATATCGTCTTGTTTGACTAATACCCAAATGGTCGTATGGCTGTCTGCCGATTGCAAAATTTGGATGCCTTGCTCCGATAGAGCGGTGACGATTTTGGCCGTTACTCCCGGCACACCGGCAATGCCGGCGCCAACGACCGACACTTTGGCGCAGCGGGGCGTCACAACCGGATCATAGCCAATGCGGCGCAAAGCGGCTATCGCTTTTTCCGTCATATCTCCGCTCACCGTATAGACGACGCCGTACGGTGAAATGTTGATAAAGTCGACGCTGATTCCTTCGTGAGCCATCGCCTGAAATACATCCGACTGCAGTTCATAATGCCCTTCTTTTGCCAACACTTTCATTTGCGTCACATTGGCGACGTACGTAATGCCCGTGACGAGACGCTCTTTCACATCGCTTCCTCTTTGACCGCGCACCGATGACGCAACGAGCGTCCCTGGCCCATCGGAATACGTTGAACGGATGCGCAGCGGTACTTTCGCCTGCATGGCGATTTCCACCGCGCGCGGATGGATCACTTTCGCCCCTTGGTACGCCATATTGCAAATTTCCGTATAGGTGACAACTTCCAACGGCCGAGCATTTTCGACAATACGCGGGTCGGCCGTCATCACGCCATCGACATCGGTAAAAATGTCAACCCACTCGGCGTTTAGCGCCGCGCCGAGCGCCGCGGCCGATGTATCGCTCCCGCCGCGCCCGAGCGTTGTGATGTCTCCGTTTTCCGCCATGCCTTGAAAGCCGGCGACGACGACGACGTCGTATTCCCGAAGCGCTTCAAGCAACCGTTCGCAGCGCATTTCAACAATTTTGGCGTTCGTATGATCACTGGTCGTGCGAAATCCGGCTTGCGCGCCGGTAAACGCCGTCGCCTTGATGCCGTGTTCGTTCAGCAAGTTGCTGAACACGACGCTCGAAATGATTTCCCCGCACGCCATAAGCATATCTTGCTCGCGCTTCGTCACATGGTGACGGGCTCCGCCGATCAAGCCAAGAAGCGTGTCGGTCGCATACGGATCGCCTTGGCGGCCCATCGCTGATACAACGGCGACGACTTTGTACCCATCTTCAAGCGCGTTTTCAATATGGCGGCGCGCCAAGTTTCGCCCGCGTTCGTCGCGGACGGACGTGCCGCCGAACTTTTGAACAATGATTTTCATGATAACACCCCGATGCTCGTTAAATGAGCCCGAGCTTCAGCAAACTTTCGGCAATTTGCACGGAATTTGAAGCAGCCCCTTTTAGCAAGTTGTCGGCAACAATCCATAAATGAAAGGCGCGGCTGTTGTCCAAATCGCGGCGGATGCGGCCGACAAAGACGTCGTATTGGCCGACGCAGTTGGCCGGCATCGGATACAGCTGTTCGCTCGGATCGTCTTGGAGAACGACGCCCGGCGCCTCGCGCAGCACCGCTTGCAAATCGGCAGCCGTGACTCCGTCTTGCTCGATCTCGATATACACCGACTCCGAATGCCCGCTCGCCACCGGAATGCGCACGCACGTCGCCGCGACGCTCAGCTCGGGCATATGCATGATTTTTTTCGTTTCGTTGATCATTTTCATCTCTTCGAACGTAAACCCGTTATCTTGAAACTTATCGATTTGCGGAATGGCGTTAAACGCGATTGGGTAATGCTTCCGGTCCGATTTGACCGGCAAAATGGTTGCCTCGAACGGCTTATTGTCAAGCACCGCTTTCGTCTGCTCGTACAGCTCTTCAATCGCCTGCGCCCCTGCTCCCGAGACGGCCTGGTACGTGGAAACGATGACGCGGGATAAGCCGAACGCCTTCCGAATCGGCTCAAGCGCCACGACCATTTGAATCGTCGAGCAGTTCGGATTGGCGATGATGCCGTTATGCCATGTCAAATCGCTTTCGTTCACTTCCGGGACGACAAGCGGCACGTTTTCCTCCATCCGGAATGCGCTCGTGTTGTCGATGACAATCGCCCCGCGCCGAACCGCCTCCGGCGCCAATGCTTTCGACACTGCGCCGCCAGCGCTGAATAAGGCGATATCAACCCCATCAAAGCGCTCGGGCGCGGCGGCCTGCACTTCAATCTCTCTGCCGCGGAAGCGCATTTTTTTGCCAGCCGAGCGTTCTGACGATAACAACGTTAATGTTCCGACCGGGAAGTTCCGGTCTTCAAGCGTCCGCACCATTTGTTGTCCGACTGCCCCCGTGGCTCCGACGACAGCGACATGGTATTGTTTTTCAGCCATCAGCCATTCTCCTTCCACATCGTCACTCTAAAGAGATGAATTCATAGTCTTTATTTTATCACATTCCGCTGCGGACGAGAGAAAATTTTTCTGTCCGGCGTCGATTTTCCACACCCTCCGTTAGTCGTTGTAACGGAACCGTTCGATCACAACTGGCTGCAACTGCTTTCCTTCCAAGGCGGCAAGCACAGTGTCATGCAGGAGCGTCATGCGCGCCACCATCGAGTTCGGTTTGGCGTGCGGAGCATCTTGGCCAAACGGGATGAAGTAAATGTTTTTCGCCGCCATCAGCCGCATCAAATTGACGCCGTTTAGGCCGAGGGCGTCATTCGTGGAAATACCGAGCACGACCGGGCGGTGGTTGCGCATCGTCGCCTTGGCGGCCATCAACACCGGTGAATCGGTCATGGCGTTTGCCAGCTTGCTCATCGAGTTGCCGGTCAGCGGCGCGATGACCATGCAGTCGAGCGGGATTTTCGGCCCGAGCGGTTCAGCCTTGACGATCGTGTCAATCACCTCGTTCCCGGTCAATTGCTCGAGTTTTTTCACCCACTCTTCCCCTTCGCCAAACCGGGTGTTCGTCGTCTTCACCGTATACGTGACGATTGGCAGCACCTCCGCCCCTTCATTCACGAGTTTTTCAATTTCCGGGAACACAGCGTCATACGTGCAGTGCGATCCAGTCAGGCCGAAGCCGATCCGCTTCCCCTTCAGGCTTTTTTCGCTCATTGTTTATTCTCCTCCCGTTTCTGTAAATCTTGATACAAAAGCTGCGCCAAGACGTTGGCGATAATTTGTCCGGCCGTTTTCGGCGCGACGACCCCCGGCAGCCCAGGCGCCAAGATGGCTTTCACTCCGCGCTTTTCAGCATAGCGGAAATCGGTGCCGCCCGGCTTTGACGCCAAATCGATGATCAGCGTATGGGCCGGCATTTTCGCGATGACGCTCGCCGTTACAATCAAATGGGGGACGGTGTTAACACAAACGTCGATATCGCGCACTTCTTTTTCCAAATCATTTAAATGAAACGGTTCAAGCCCCATTTCCGTAATGCGGGCCAAATGTTCCGACCGGCGCGCCCCGACTTTCACTTTTGCCCCCAAAGCGGCAAATGTCCGGGCGACGGTCATGCCGACGCGCCCCAATCCTAAAACGGCGATGCGGGAACCGTGAATCGTAAAATCGGTGTGCTGGATCACCATCATCACCGTTCCTTCAGCGGTCGGGATCGAGTTGTAAATGGCGACATCATCGCGCTCAAACAGCTGGATGTATTTGCGCCCGGTCTTTTTCATCAGTTCGTCTAAATACGGGTTGCTGATGCCGGAATAAACGGTGCACCGCTTGGCTGTTTTTTGCACCATCTCTTCCGTGAACGGAATCGGCTCGTGGGAAAACACGCTGTTGACCTTGCCATCCAACGTCGTGCCGTGAACCGGCAAAATGATCGCATCCAGGTCGGCAAAATCGACCTCCTCGATCGACATCTTCGTCGCCCCGGTAAAATGGTGGGCGAGCTGGTCAAAGCCGACAAGCGACAATTTGGCGTCCAGTTCAACAAGCTTGCGAATCACTTCAAGTTGCCGCGCATCGCCGCCGATGATGGCGACATGCATTCCTGTCAACATCATATGTCCTCGTCACCTTCTTTACTGGCAAACTGCTCCGTTTCTTTTCCCATCTTATGTTGGAAGAAAAATATAGGTGAATGCCCTTGGCGGAAAAATAGGCCATTGGCGGGCGGCATTTTTTTCTCGCCCGTTTCTTACATATAGAAGTAGGGAAGAGGGAAGGGGGAATCAGCGTGCGGCTGAGTGAATTAAGCGGCAAAGAAATCGTCGATGTGCGGCGGGCGGAGCGGCTTGGGGTGCTTGGGCAAACGGATTTGGAAATCAACGAACAAACAGGGCAAATCGAAGCGTTGCTCATCCCGACTGGAAAATGGTTCGGGTTTCGCAAAGACGGGCAGGAAATTCGCGTGCCGTGGAAGTATATTCGCAAAATCGGCGCCGATATGGTGATGATCGACGCTCCAGAACAAGAATGACGGGCGCGCCAAACGAAAAAAGCTAACAACCTCACAACGGGTCGTTAGCTTTTTTTATGCCCGACAGGCGGCTACGATCGAAGCGGGCGCGGCAGCACGCCATCCGGGCTGATTAAGGCGAGCGCGTAATCATCGGTAAAAATGGTGCGCGCTAGCTCATTCACTTTTTCCACCGTGACGCTTTCAATTTCCTCGATAATCTCGTCAAGCGACCGATGGCGGCCGAGAAGAAGTTCGTTTTTGCCGTTGCGGCTCATGCGGCTGTTCGTGCTTTCAAGCCCAAGCATCAAGCTTCCTTTCATCTGTTCTTTGCTGTTATGCAGCTCTTTTTCCGTAATACCGTCTTCTTTCAACTGGCGTAGCGTCCGTTGGATCGTTTCAAACAAAACGTCAAGCTGGCTGCTCCCCGTGCCGGCGTAAATGGCGAGCAAGCCGCTGTCTTGGTAGGCGGAATGGTACGAGAACACCGAATACGCCAATCCGCGCTGTTCGCGCACTTCTTGAAACAGCCGGCTGCTCATGCTGCCGCCTAAAATATTGTTGAGGATCAGAAGCGGATACGCATCCGGGTGGCCGACCGGCAGGCCGTTGAACCCGATGCATACGTGCGCCTGCTCCGTGTCTTTTTTGCGCGCGAGCTTTTGCGGCACAAACGTCGGCGTCCCTGACGGAGCGGGCTTGCGGGACGCAGTGAACGAGCCGAAATAACGTTCGACTTCAGTGATAAACCGCTCATCGACATTGCCGGCAACGGAAACGACAACGCGATCCGGAGTATAGTAGTCGGCCATATATTGGCGCAACGTGTCCCCCGTAAACGTGCGCAACGTCTCTTCCGTGCCTAAAATCGGGTAGCCGAGCGGATGGCCCGCATAGCATGCCTTGCCGAGCAAATCGTGGACGATGTCATCCGGCGTGTCTTCGTACATTTTGATTTCCTCAAGCACCACGTTCCGCTCTTTTTGCAGCTCATCCTCAACGAACGTCGAGTGAAAAAACATATCGGCAAGCATTTCCAACGCGAGCGGTGCATGTTCGTCCAACACTTTGGCGTAATAGCACGTATACTCTTTCGACGTAAAGGCGTTCACTTGCCCGCCGATGCTGTCAAACGCTTCGGCGATGTCCCGGGCCGTGCGCGTTGCCGTCCCTTTAAAAAACATGTGCTCTAAAAAGTGGGAAATGCCGTTGTTTTGTTCCGTCTCATTGCGCGAACCTGTGCCGATCCATACGCCAATGGCCACCGACCTTACAGTCGGAATTTGCTCCAACACGATTCGCACGCCGTTTTTGCACGTGTACTTGTTAATCAACTCCATGTTCCTCCTGTTTTTTGGCCAGTCTTTTCTCGTCGAATAAGGCTGTCAGGCTGCCGATGGCATAGCCTTTCCGCTTGATCGAGGCGATCAGCTCATCGAGTGCGGCCGCCGTCGGCATCGTCGGATGCATCAAAATCATGGCGCCGGGATGGATTTTTGATGTTACCCGTTTCACTATAGCAGATGGCGACGGTTTTTGCCAATCAATTGTATCAACGCTCCACATGATCGTCTTCATGCCGAGCTCGGCGGCGATGTTGACGACGTCATCACGGTAGCTGCCGCTCGGCGGGGCAAACCATTTGCATTTGACCGACGTCGCCGCTTCAATGACTTCATTCGTCTTTTCCAGTTCGCGGCGGACCGCTTCGCTGCTGAGCGTTTTCATATCCGGATGGCTGTAGGAATGGTTGCCGATTTCATGGCCGGCATCTGCTATCATTTTTGCCATCTCCGGATGGTTTTTTACCCATCGCCCTTCCAAAAAGAACGTCGCCTTCACCCCATGTTTTTTCAACGTCTCAAGCATATCGGGGATGTATTCTTCCCCCCAGGCCACGTTGATGAGCAGCGAGACCATCGGTTTGTCGGGGTGGCCGCGATAGATCGGCGCCGGCGGCAAGTCATCCAAATGAACGCGCGGCGGCACTTGGCGGAACACGAGTTTTCGTTCATCGAACGTTCCCGTTTTCTTCATGTTTTCATAAGAGGCGTCAATATCGACAGCGAGCCCGTTGTACCCCGGCGTCGCCTTCCACACTTTATCAATGACCGCATCCTGGGCGGGAATTTCGTATTGCTTCGCCTGCTTGACAATCGTCTCGTACAGTTTGTCGCGTTCTTTCATGGCGGTCATTTCCGCCGGGCGCCAGCTCTCGATGTAGCCGCCGACCGGAGGCCACTGAACCGCCATCCAAGCGATGAGAAACATGACCGCTAGCGCCATGTATCGGGCATAGCCGTTGTTCACCCTTGTCCCCCTCCTTTTTCACTACTACAACCATATGTCTACGGGAGACAAGTTAGAACATAGCAAAAGAGCCTTAAGAAACAAATTCCTAAGGCTTCATGCGTTGGCGCTCCGGCCGTCTTCCGCGTTTTTCCCGCGGCGGCTCGGCAATGCCGCGCTGCTCGCGCAACACCGCTTTGCGCGACAAGTTGACGCGCCCTTGTTTATCGATTTCGGTCACCTTCACCAAAATTTCATCGCCGATCGACACGACGTCTTCCACTTTGCCGACCCGCTCCTCGGCCAGCTCGGAAATGTGGACGAGCCCGTCCTTGCCGTTGAACAGCTCGACGAACGCGCCGAATTTTTCGATCCGTTTCACCTTGCCCAAATACACTTTCCCCACTTCGACTTCGCGGACGATGTCTTCGATGATTTGCTTTGCTTTTTGGTTGGCCGCTTCATCGACAGAGGAGATGAAAATCGTGCCGTCTTGCTCGATATCGATTTTCACGCCGGTTTCATCGATGATTTTGTTGATTTGTTTGCCGCTCGGCCCAATGACCTCGCGGATTTTATCCGGATTGATGTGCATGATCAAAATTTTCGGCGCATATTTGGACAGCTCTTTGCGCGGCTCGCTGAGCGTTTGCATCATATGGTCCAAAATTTCCAAGCGCCCTTTGCGCGCCTGCATGAGCGCCTCTTCCAAAATGTCGCGCGTCAGCCCTTTAATTTTAATGTCCATTTGCAGGGCGGTGACGCCTTTTCTCGTGCCGGCGACTTTGAAGTCCATATCGCCGAGATGGTCTTCAATGCCTTGAATGTCGGTCAAAATTGTGTAATGATCGTCTTGTTTCACCAGCCCCATGGCAATGCCGGCGACCGGCGCTTTAATCGGCACCCCGGCATCCATCATCGCCAGTGTGCTCGCGCAAATGCTCGCCTGCGATGTCGATCCGTTTGACTCGAGCACTTCCGAAACGAGGCGGATCGTGTACGGAAACTCGCGCTCCGACGGCACGACCGGCTCCAACGCCCGCTCCCCAAGCGCGCCGTGTCCGATTTCGCGCCGCCCCGGCCCGCGCATCGGCCCGGTTTCGCCGACGGAAAACGGCGGGAAGTTGTAATGGTGCATGAACCGTTTCGATTCTTCCAAATCAAGCCCGTCCAAAATTTGTACATCGCCGAGCGCCCCGAGCGTACAAACGCTCAACACTTGCGTTTGGCCGCGCGTAAACAAGCCCGACCCGTGCGTGCGCGGCAAGACGCCGACCGCCGACGACAGCGGGCGGATTTCATCGACTTTGCGCCCGTCCGGACGGATTTTCTCAACTGTAATCAAACGGCGCACTTCTTCTTTCACAAGCTTGTGCAAAATTTCCTGCACTTGCTTCAGCTTCTCTTCATCCGCCTCTTCTGCTTCGTACTTGGCGATGACGCCCGCTTTTACATCCTCGATGGCAGCATCGCGCGCCAGTTTTTCCGGCACTTGCACCGCCCGCTTAATATCTGCTTCCGCAAGTTGACGGATTTCCGCCTCCAACTCAGGATCGGGTTCATACAAGACGACTTCCATTTTTTCTTTGCCGACCTGGGCGGCAATTTCCTCTTGGAAAGCAATGAGCCGCTTGACTTCTTCGTGGCCGAACATGATCGCTTCGAGCATCACTTCTTCCGGCACTTCATCCGCGCCGGCTTCGACCATGTTGATGGCATCTTTCGTCCCAGCGACGACAAGATGCAGATCGCTTTTTTCCATCTGCTCGACCGTCGGATTGATGACAAACTGGCCATCGACGCGGCCGACGATGACACCGGCGATCGGTCCTTCAAACGGAATGTCGGAAATCGTCAACGCCGTAGACGCACCGATCAACGCCGCCACTTCCGGGGAGCAGTCTTGGTCGACGCTCATGACCATCGATACGACTTGCACTTCGTTGCGGAATCCTTCGGCAAACAACGGGCGGATCGGCCGGTCGATGAGCCGGCTCGCCAAAATCGCTTTCTCGCTTGGGCGGCCTTCCCGTTTAATAAACCCGCCCGGAATTTTCCCGACCGCGTACAGCCGCTCCTCGTAGTTGACCGTCAGCGGGAAAAAGTCCACATTTTTCGCTTCCCGCGATGCGGTGGCCGTGCTCAGCACCACCGTATCGCCGTAGCGGACGAGCGCCGCCCCGTTCGCCTGTTTTGCCAGTTCGCCGGTTTCAATGACGAGCGGGCGTCCAGCCACATCGATGGAAAACACGCGTTTCTCTTGTTCCATACAGACGAGTACTCCTCTCTATGTACAAAAATAAGGGATCTGCTGATGATTAGTATAGACGAATTGGCGCTATTGTATCATCGCCGCGCAAACGGCGCCTATAAACTAGCAAAAAAGCGGGAATGCTCCCGCTTTTTTATCGACGTAATCCAAGTTTCTTAACTATTTCACGGTAGCGCGCCACATCTTTATTGCGCAAGTAGGCCAACAGCCGGCGGCGTTTCCCGACCATTTTCAGCAGGCCGCGCCGAGAATGATGGTCTTTTTTATGGACGCGCAAATGCTCATTCAAATTGTTGATTTGCTCTGTCAAAATCGCAATTTGCACTTCCGGAGAACCGGTGTCGTTCTCATGGACTTTGAATTGTTCGATGATTTCACGTTTGCGCTCTTGCGTCAATGCCATCATGGTTCACCTCCCTAGTCTTCGATCCCCGTTTGCCGAGCGGGCGTCGGTGACTCGCCTGGCCAAGCAACGGTTCGCATACATTGATTAGAATACCTCTTTTTCCGGCAAAATGCAAGTCTTTTCGTCCAAACGCCGGAAATACTGTTTTGCTTCTTCCTTGTCGCGGGCAATTTGCGCCGCTAGCTCGGCGACGCCGGCAAACTTGCGCTCGCTCCGCAGGCGGCGGTGCCACTCAACCGTCACCGTTTCCCCGTAAATGTCGCGCGCGAACGCAAACAAATGCACTTCCACGCTCGGCAACCCTTCGCGCGCCGCATGGAACGTCGGTTTGTAGCCGATGTTCGCCACCCCTTCGTACGTCCGGCCGCCAACGGTCGCTTTGACGGCGTAAACGCCGACCGCCGGCAATAGGTAGTCGCCATTTAACGCAATGTTGGCCGTCGGGAACCCGATCGTCCGCCCGCGCTGCTCCCCGGCGACAACCGTCCCTTCGATGTCATAAAAACGGCCGAGGAGGCGGGGGAGCTGATCGACCGCCCCTTCTTCAATGAGCTTCCGCACCCTTGTCGAACTCACCTTTTCCCCGTCGACGGCCAGCTTTGGAACAACGGTTTGCCCAAAGCGGCCGCGCGCATGAAGCGGCATCGTCTCCATCGTCCCTTTTCCGAACCGGCCATAAGTGAAATCAAAACCGGCGACGACGTGCTTGACATGAAGCCCATCTAAATATTGATCGGCAAACTGCTCCGGCGGCAGGTTGGCGAACGCCGGTGTAAATTCGACGATATACAGTCGATTCACGCCAAGCGCCGCAACCAACTGCTCTTTTTTGTTAAGCGGGGTAATGAGACGAAGCTCAGGTTGTTTGCCAAGCACGACGGACGGATGAGGATGAAACGTCATCACCGCGCTTTCGTATCCGCGTTCATTCGCAATCTCGACCGCCGTCCGGATCACTTTTTGATGGCCAAGGTGAATGCCGTCAAAATAGCCGAGCGCCATCACCGTCGGGGGAAGCGTCTGGCGCTCAAAGCGATGCGGATGCGAAAGAAATATCGTTTCCATGTCCATAACCCACCTTACTTTTTTTCCGCGCTTCGCCCGGCGTCAACGAAACACTTTGAGCGGTTTCATCAAGCCCGGGCGCGCCGGATGCTTTACATACAGGGCCAGCGCCTCCCGCTCGGGCGTCACGAGCACGACCGGCCCGTCAAGCGCATGCAAAAAGGCGGGAAGCCGGAGCAGCGCCCCGTTTTTTACTTTCTCTGCTACTTTATCATTGATTTCATATTTCGGCAAATGAAAAAGCGCTTGCTCGATCGGAATGAGCAAGGCGGCGGCCGTTCCGTCGGCCGCCCGGCGCTCGACTTCTTCAAGCGTCACACAATCTTCAAGCCGAAACGGGCCGGACGCTGTGCGGATGAGATCGGACATATGAGCCGGATAGCCGAGCTGCTCGCCGACCGTCACTGCGAGCGTGCGGACATACGTGCCTTTGCTGCATGTGACGCGGAAGCGAAATGACACCGTCTCCCCGGCAAACTGCTCGCGATCATCGAGCAGCTCGAGCTCGTAAATCGTCACGCGCCGCGTCGGGCGCTCCACCTCGATGCCGGCGCGCGCATATTCATACAGCTTTTTGCCGCCGACTTTCACCGCCGAATACATGGGCGGCGTTTGCTCGATTTCCCCGATAAGGCGGCGGAAAACGGCTTCGATTTCCACCCGCGCAATCGGCCGCTCGACCGGCCGGACGGCAACGACGTCACCGTCGGCGTCTTCGGTCGTCGTCGCTGCGCCGAGCGTCACTTCCCCTTCGTACGTTTTCGTCGCTCCGGTAAGAAATTCCGCAATGCGCGTCGCTTTGCCAAGGCAAAGCGGCAGGACGCCGGACACGTTTGGATCGAGCGTGCCGGTATGGCCGACTTTTTTTACCCCAAGAAGGCGGCGCACCTTTGCCACACAGTCGTGCGACGTTATTCCTTTTGGTTTGTTGAGCAGCAATACCCCGTCCATCGGCGCACCCTTTCCCTGTCTATACTCGCGCAACGGAAATGGATAGACGGTTCGTCTATCCATTGTTTGGACCATCCTCCGCCTCTTCCGGCCGGCGGCGGTCGCCGTCGGAAATTTCGCGGATCAGCCGCTCAATGCGGCTGCCGTATTCCATCGTTTCATCGATCTCAAACAAAATTTCCGGCGTTTTGCGCAGGCGAATGCGCTGCCCGATTTCCGAACGAATGAATCCTTTCGCCTTTTCCAGTGCTTTCAGCGTGTTCTCCCGCTGCTCGTCATCGCCTAAGACGCTAATGTACACTTTCGCTTGCTGCAAATCGCCGGTGACGCGCACATCGGTGACGGTGACGAAACCGATGCGCGGATCTTTCAGCTTGCGGCCGATAATGTCGCTCAACTCTTTTTTCATTTGCTCGCCAACGCGAGTTGCCCGTATGTTCATCATCCATCACCTCGGTTTACAACCACTCAAATGATGTGGACGCCCGCTCCAACTCGGGGAACGAATCGATCAAGGCCAAGGCCCGCTCGAGTTCCCGCTCAGCCGCCATTCGGCTCGACGCGATGGCGACAAGGCCGATTTTCGCCCGCTGCCATGCGTCTTGATAATCGAGTTCAGCCACAGAGACGTTGTACTTTTGCCGAATCCTTGTCAGCACCCGCTGCAGGACGGCCCGTTTGTCCTTCAGCGAGCGGGCGTTATAAATGAGACATTCGCATGCGGCAAAGCCGATCATGCCCGAGCCACTTCCTGCATGACGTACGCTTCAATAACGTCCCCTTCTTTAATGTCATTGAAGTTTTTGATCGTCAAGCCGCACTCATATCCTTGCGCCACTTCGCGCACATCGTCTTTATACCGTTTGAGCGAATCGATTTCGCCTTCGTACACGACGATGCCTTGGCGGATGAGGCGCACTTTGCTGTCGCGGGTGATTTTGCCGTCGGTGACATAGCAGCCGGCGATCGTGCCAACTTTGGACACTTTGAACGTTTGCCGCACTTCCGCTTGGCCGATGACTTTCTCTTCGTATTCCGGGTCGAGCATCCCTTTCATCGCCGCTTCAATTTCCTCAATGACGTTGTAAATGATGCGATGGAGGCGGATGTCGACTTTTTCCGATTCAGCGGCGCGCTTCGCATTCGCATCCGGGCGGACGTTAAAGCCAATGACGATAGCGTTCGATGCCGTCGCCAGTGAAATATCCGATTCGGTGATGGCGCCGACCGCCGCATGGATGATTTTCACCCGCACGCCTTCGACATCGATTTTTTGCAAGGCGGCAACCAGCGCCTCAACCGATCCTTGAACATCGGCTTTGACGATCAAGTTCAGCTCTTTCATTTCGCCTTGCTTGATTTGTTCGAACAAATCGTCGAGGCTGACGCGCGTTTTCACGCTCCGCTGCTCCTGCAGCTGCCGCTGCGCCCGCGCTTCCCCGATTTGCCGCGCCTTTTTCTCATCCTCAAACACCATGAAACGGTCGCCGGCTTGCGGCACGTCGTGCAGCCCGGTAATTTCCACCGGCATCGACGGCCCCGCTTCCTTGACGCGCCGCCCGCTGTCATTGACCATCGCCCGCACACGCCCGTACGTCGTGCCGACGACGATCGGATCGCCGACTTTGAGCGTGCCGGCTTGAACGAGCAGCGTCGCCACCGGGCCGCGCCCTTTGTCGAGCTTCGCTTCAATGACCGTTCCGACCGCGCGCCGGTTCGGATTGGCTTTTAATTCTTCCATCTCGCTGACAAGCAAAATCATTTCCAACAGATGATCGAGGCCCTCTTTCGTTTTCGCTGACAGCTTGCAGAAAATCGTATCGCCGCCCCATTCTTCCGGAACGAGGTTGTACTCCATCAACTCTTGCATGACGCGGTCCGGGTTCGCTTCCGGTTTATCCATTTTGTTAATGGCGACGATGATCGGCACGTTTGCCGCCTTGGCATGGTTGATCGCCTCGACCGTCTGCGGCATGACCCCGTCATCGGCCGCGACGACAAGGATGACGATATCAGTCACTTGCGCGCCGCGCGCCCGCATCGTCGTAAACGCTTCATGGCCTGGTGTATCGAGGAACGTAATTTTTTTGTCATTGACGGTGACTTGGTAAGCGCCGATGTGCTGCGTAATGCCGCCCGCTTCTTGCTCGGTCACTTTCGAATGGCGGATCGCATCAAGAAGCGTCGTTTTCCCATGGTCGACGTGCCCCATGATCGTGACAACCGGCGGCCGTTCAACCAGGTCTTCCGGAGCATCGGTAATTTCAATCGCTTCAAAGTTCGTTTCGTCAATGGTCACCTTTTCTTCCACTTCAACGCCGTAGTCGGAGCAGATGAGCTCGATCGCATCTTTGTCCAAGTCTTGGTTGATCGTCGCCATCACGCCAAGCATAAACAGCTTTTTAATAATTTCCGACGGCTCGCGGCCCAATTTTTTCGCCAGCTCGGCCACGGTGAGCGAACCCTCGAACGTAATTTTCTTCGGCAGCTCTTTTTCTTTTTTCGCCGGCTGCGGCACCTGCTTCGCGGCCGGAGCCGCTTGTTTTTTCCCTTTCGCCGGCCCTTTTCCTTTCTTCTTCGCCGCTTGGAACGCTTTCTTTTCTTGCTGCTGCGCCTCCGTTCGTTTTGTTTCTTTCCCTTTCGCCGCCCCTTTTTTCTTGGCCGGGTTGGCCGCTTCTTTTGCATCGCCAAAAATTTCCTCATCCGAGAAATCGGCCGTCTTCGCCGGCATCGGCCGCTTCGGCTTGTCGGTTTTCTTTTCCGCTTTCTTTTCATTTTTGGTTTCGGTTTTCTTTTCGGCCTTTGGGCGGTATTGATGGTCAAGCTTTTCGACGACATCGGCCTCGAGCATGGCCATATGATTGTTTACTTCAATGTTCATTTCTTTCAATTTATGAATAACGTCCTTGCTTGGCACGTTGTGTTTTTTCGCATATTCGTACACACGCATTTTTGACATACAGTCACCCCCATAAAGATCGGTCGAGCATCGTTTGCAATTGGCGCGCGAACCCTTCGTCGGTGACGGCGACGACGACGCGGGCGTCTTTGCCGATCGCGCCGCCCAGCACATACCGGTCCGGCACTTTGCAAAGCGGGACGCCATAAAACGCACATTTATCCGTCACTTTTTTTTCCGTGTTGGCCGACGCATCTTCCGAAAGCAACACGAGCCGCGCCCTGCCCCGTTGCACTTCCTTGACGACAAGTCCCTCTCCGGAAACGACTTTTCCGGCCCGCTGCGCCAACCCTAACAGCGATGCCCAGCGGTTCTGTTTCATTGTCCTGCCTGTTTCTCCTTTTTCGCCAAAGCAAGCAGCTCGTCATAGAGCGAGTCGGCGATGTCGGCTTTTAAATGGCGGGCCAAAATGTTTTTCTTTTTCGCCTGTAAAATGCAATCCGGGTCAAGGGTAATATACGCGCCCCGCCCCGCTTTTTTGCCGGTCGGGTCGATCGACACCTCTCCTTCTTTGGAGCGGACGATGCGCACCATTTCCCGCTTTGGCTTCATCTCTCCAGTGACGACGCATTTGCGCAACGGAATTTTCTTTTGCGCTGCCATTTCTATTCCCCCTCACTCGATTTCCGCCGATGCATCGAATGATTGGACGTTCTCATCACTATTTTCATTATCGGCCGCCGCGCCGTTGAAATCAAGCGAAGTGGATGGCGCATACGGATCAATGCCCATGTCCCGCGCCTCAGACTCGCTTTTAATATCGATTTTCCAGCCGGTCAATTTTGCCGCCAGACGGGCATTTTGCCCGCGTTTGCCGATGGCGAGCGACAGCTGGTAGTCCGGAACGATGACGGTCGTCGCCCTTTGCTCTTCATTGACGATGACGCGCAGCACTTTCGCTGGGCTTAACGCATTGGCGACAAACTCCACCGGGTCGGTCGACCAGCGGACGATATCAATTTTTTCCCCGTTCAGCTCGTCGACGATCGCCTGGACGCGCTGCCCTTTTGGCCCGACGCAGGCGCCAACCGGATCGACTTCCGGATTGTCGGAATGGACGGAAATTTTGGAACGATCGCCGGCTTCGCGGGCGATCGACTTGATTTCAACCGTCCCGTCGTAAATTTCCGGCACCTCAAGCTCAAACAGCCGCTTCAGCAAGCCCGGATGAGTGCGGGAGACGAAAATTTGCGGCCCTTTTGTCGTCTTTTCCACTTTCGTAATGTACACTTTCAGCCGATCGTGCGGTTTGTACGTTTCATTCGGCATTTGTTCGTTCGCCGGCAAAAGCGCCTCCGCCTTGCCGAGGCTGACATAGACAAAACGCGGGTCAATGCGCTGGACGATGCCGGTCATAATGTCCTCTTCGCGGTCGACAAATTCGGCGTAGATGATGCTCCGCTCCGCTTCGCGCACGCGCTGGGTCACGACTTGTTTCGCTGTTTGCGCAGCGATGCGCCCGAAATCGCGCGGCGTCACTTCCAATTCGACGACATCGCCGATTTGATAGTTCGGATTGATCCGCTGCGCCTCCTCAAGCGAAATTTCAAGACGCGGATCGGTCACCTCTTCGACGACGTCTTTGCGGGCGAGCACGCGGATCGTCCCTGTTTCCATATTTAAATCGACGCGCACGTTTTGCGCTTGGCCGAAATTGCGCTTGTACGCGGAAACGAGCGCCGCTTCAATGGCTTCCATAATCACTTCTTTGCTGATGCCTTTTTCCCGCATCAGATCGGCTAACGCCTCAAGCAACTGCGTGTTCATGAAACGAAAATCCCCCTTTTATCATTAAGAGAAAATGACGGCTAATCTAGCGCTCGCCACTTTTTCATACGGAATGGCGACCGTTTTTTGCCGCCCGCGGTCTTTGACCGACAGCGTCACGGTCGTCCCGTCAAAAGCGGTCAATTCCCCTTCAAACTGCTTTTCTCCTGCAATCGGCTCGTATGTTTTGATATATACATTTTTCCCAATTGCTCTTACAAAATCTTTTTCATTTTTTAACGGCCGCTCCGCTCCCGGCGATGACACTTCTAAAAAATAGTTGTGCGGAATCGGGTCGACCTCGTCGAGCTTTTCGCTTAGTCTTTCACTGACGACGCCGCACTGTTCAATGTCCACGCCGGTGTCTGAATCAATAAAGACGCGCAAAAACCAGTTTTTTCCTTCTTTCACATACTCGATGTCCACCAGCTCGAGCCCCATTTCGTCCAAAATCGGCGCGACAAGCTGTTCAACCGTTTCTGTCACTTTTTTGCTCATCGTGTTCCTCCTTACTGGGCAAGGCTGCATGCTGCATAATGAGAAAATCCCCTGCACAAGGCGGGGAATGAACGAAAGACGGAAAGACCGATGCTCATTCAAGACGAAAGAGTGGGTTTCCCCACTCTTTGCTTGCCATTATCTTTGCCAATTCCACTAAAACTATAACACATTGGGAAATATATTGCAACGAAAAACCGTCCGTCAGAACAAGGACAGCTGGTTATGATCCGGAAGCGAGTCGAGGCAGCCGCGGCTTTCGAGATACTCAAGCAGCGTTTTCGACACTTTGCCGCGCTGCTGCAAATCTTCTTTTGACAAAAACTCCCCTTCTTCGCGGGCGCGCACAATGTTTTGCGCCACGTTCGTCCCGAGCCCCGGGATGGCGTTAAACGGCGGAATAAGCGAGTTGCCGTCAATGACAAATTCGGTCGCCTGCGAGCGGTACAAGTCGATATTTTTAAAGGAAAAGCCGCGCTCGCACATTTCCAGCGCCACTTCCAGCACCGTGAGCAAGCTTTTCTCTTTCGCCGTCGCCTGAATGCCTTTGGCGTTGATTTCCTCAATCCGCTTGCGAATGGCGGCTGATCCTTTGATCATGGCATCAAGGTCAAAGTCCTCCGCCCGCACCGTAAAGTACGACGCGTAATACAAAAGCGGATGGTGCACCTTAAAGTAGGCGATGCGCACCGCCATCAACACGTAGGCCGCCGCGTGCGCTTTCGGGAACATGTATTTGATTTTTTTGCACGAGTCGATGTACCATTCCGGCACGTTATGCTTGCGCATCTCCGCCTCAAATTCCGGCGTCAATCCTTTCCCTTTGCGCACCGATTCCATAATTTTAAACGCCAGCGACGGCTCAAGCCCGCGGTAAATGAGATAGACCATAATGTCGTCGCGGCAGCCGATCACCTCAGAAAGCGTGCACGTGCCATTTTGAATGAGTTCTTGCGCGTTGCCAAGCCATACATCGGTGCCGTGCGACAAACCGGAAATTTGCACGAGCTCGGAAAATGTTTTCGGCTTCGTTTCTTCGAGCATTTGCCGGACAAAGCGCGTGCCGAATTCCGGGATGCCGATCGTGCCGACGTTGCACATAATTTGCTCCGGCGTAACGCCAAGCGGCTCGGTGCTGCTGAAAATGCCCATCACGTCCGGGTCGTCGGTCGGGATCGTTTTCGGATCGATGCCGCTTAAATCTTGCAGCATGCGGATGACCGTCGGATCGTCGTGCCCGAGAATATCGAGCTTCAATAAATTGTCATGAATCGAGTGGAAGTCAAAATGGGTCGTCCGCCATTCCGATGACGTATCATCGGCTGGATATTGGATCGGCGTAAAGTCGTAAATTTCCATATAATCGGGAACGACGATAATGCCTCCAGGGTGCTGCCCAGTCGTCCGCTTCACTCCGGTGCAGCCGGCCGCCAGCCGGTCGATTTCCGCGCCGCGCAGCTCTAAGTTATGGTCGCTCGCATAGCCTTTCACAAACCCGTACGCCGTTTTGTCGGCGACCGTGCCGATCGTTCCGGCGCGGTAGACGTTGTCTTCGCCAAACAGCACTTTCGTATAGTTGTGGGCGCGCGGCTGGTACTCGCCGGAGAAGTTCAAATCGATATCCGGCACTTTGTCGCCTTTAAAGCCGAGGAACGTCTCAAACGGGATGTCATGCCCGTCTTTTTTGTATTTCGTCCCGCATTGCGGGCAGTTTTGATCCGGCAAGTCAAAGCCCGACCCGACCGAACCGTCATTAAAAAACTCGGAATGTTTGCAGTTCGGGCAGACGTAATGCGGCGGCAGCGGGTTCACCTCGGTAATTTCCGTCATCGTCGCGACAAACGATGAGCCGACCGAGCCGCGCGACCCGACAAGGTAGCCGTCATCGAGCGACTTTTTGACGAGCTTATGCGAAATTAAGTAAATGACGGCAAATCCGTGGCCGATAATGCTCTTCAGCTCTTTTTCAAGCCGCTCCTCAACGAGTTTCGGCAGCGGGTCTCCGTAAATTTCTTTCGCCCGCCGGTAGCTCATTTCCTTGATTTCCTCGTCCGCCCCTTCGATGCGCGGCGTGTACAGCTCATCCTTGATCGGCTTCACTTCACCGATTAACGAAGCGATTTTTTGTGTGTTGTCGACGACGATTTCTTTCGCTTTTTCCGGCCCTAAAAACGAGAAGCAATCCAGCATTTCGTTCGTCGTGCGGAAATACACATCCGGCAGCTCATGCCGGTTGAGCGGGTTCGCCCCGCCTTGCGAATGGATTAAAATTTTCCGGTAAATTTTGTCCTCCGGATTTAAATAATGGACGTTGCCGGTGGCGACGACCGGAATGTTGAGCTTTTCGCCAAGGGCGACGATGCTGCGGATGATGTTTTGGATCATCTCTTCATCTTTGACGTAATCCATTTCAATGAGCGGCTTGTACACCTCGGGCGGATGCACCTCAAGAAAATCGTAAAAGCGGGCGATGTCTTCGACTTCCTCCGGCGCCTTTTGGATCAAGTTGTCAAACAGCTCGCCTTTGTCGCAGCCCGAGCCAACGAGCAGCCCTTCACGATGCTTGACCAGCACGGAGCGCGGGATGCGCGGCACGCGGTGAAAATAATCGATGTGCGACAGCGAGACGAGCTTGAACAAGTTTTTCAGCCCGATGTCGTTTTGCGCCAACAGCGTCGCATGGAACGGGCGCGCCAGGCGGTACGACGCATCGCTGTGCGTGCGGCTGTTTAATTCGTCATGAAACAGTATGCTGCGCTCTTCCGCTTCCTTCAATAGCCGCATAAGCAAATGCCCGGTTGCCTCCGCGTCGTAGATGGCGCGGTGGTGCTGGGTCAGTTCAATGTCGAACTTTTTGCAAAGCGTGTTCAGCCGGTGGTTTTTCAAATCCGGATACAAAAAGCGGGCGAGTTCAAGCGTGTCAATGACCGGATTGGCGAGCTTGCCGCGTCCCATGCGGGCGAGGCCTGCGTTTAAAAACCCGATGTCAAAGCTGGCGTTATGGGCCACAAGCGTCGCATCGCCAATCCAGTCAACAAAACGGGCCAGCACCTCATCCGGCTGCGGAGCGTCTTTCACCATTTCGTCCGTGATTCCGGTCAATTCCATCGTCGTCACGGACAGCGGATGTCCCGGATTGGCAAAGGACATAAACCGGTCGATGATCTCGCCGTCTTTGATTTTGACGGCCGCCAGCTCAATGATCGTATTGTACACAGCCGACAGCCCGGTCGTTTCAACGTCAAAGACGACGTATGTCTCCTCCGAAAGACGGCGGTGCGTTTCATTGTAGGCGATCGGCACGCCATCGTCGACGATGTACGCCTCAAGGCCGTAAATGACCTTCATGCCGTGTTTTTTCGCCGCGCTGTAGGCCTCCGGAAACGACTGAACAACGGCATGGTCGGTGACGGCGATCGCCGGATGACCCCATTTTTTCGCTTGTTCGATGAGTTTTGTCACCGAGGTAACCGCGTCCATTTGGCTCATCGGGGTATGCAAATGGAGCTCGACCCTCTTTTCCCCTTCGGGCGCTGTATCTTGCCGTTCGTTTGCAGCGATTTCGTTCAAATCGTTGGCGATGATGACCAAATCGCGGACGAATGTGTCGTTTTGCACGCTGCCGCGCACTTTCACCCACATGCCTTTTTTGACGCCGCTCATGAGCTCGGCGTCCTCTTTGTCGCGCGAGAACATTTTGACTAAAATCGAGTTCGTGTAATCGGTGATTTTCATGGTCAACAGCGTGCGGCCGCTTTTGAGCTCGCTCACCTCAGCGTCAAACACATACCCTTGCACCACAACGCGCCGTTCTTCCTCAACGATCGTCTCAAGCGGACGCACTGGCTCCTCGTCGCGGATCGGGTAGCCGATGACGAGCGGGCCGGATGGAGAAGCCGCTGCTGCCTTTTCCTCTTCTTTTGCCATATCGGTCAGCACCGCCAACGCCCGCTCTTCATCTTCTTGCTGCTTTTGCGCCAAAAACTGCTCCATTTCCTGCTCAGCCGGTTGCACGTCGACTTCCAGCTGAAGCGGCGGAAAACCGAACGACGCGTAAATCGCGGCGATTTTTTGCGCAAACCGCCGTTTGACAGCCAGCGCCTCCGCCTCGTGGCGGGCGGTGACAACGAGCTTGTTCCCTTTCACCGCCGGCGTCTGCCGGCTCAGCAAATCGACAAGCGGCGAGACGCCTTCTTGCAGCTCGGCGAGGCAAAGCGGCCAGTACGCCCGCACATCGTCTTCCGTTACGCGCGGCGATTCGACATCAATCGTATACCGGATGGCAGCGATATGGCGGAAAGCAGCCGCCAAGCGGTCCGTAAACGATTTGTACACCTCGGCCGGCAGCACGTTGGCGAACTGAAAATAGAAATGCCAGCTTTTTTCTTCTTTATCAATCACGACTTTGCGAATGAACGCATCACGGAAATACGGCATCCATTCATCCGACGTCATCTTCAGTTGCTCAAGCAAAACGAAAAACCGCTCTTTTTGTTCTTTCGTGGCCATGATTTCCCCTCTCAACGAAATCGTTTCTCTTTCTAATCATACCATACAAACGCCAAAAAGCGCCGACGGAAAAGAAACTCGTTCTTTTTCGCCGGCGCCGTTCGTTCACCCTTGCAAGAGGCGGCGCACCGTATCGGTCAATTCGCCCACCGGCACGTCAAACGTCTCGCCTGTTTTTCGCACTTTCACTTCGACGATGCCTTCGCCCGCCCGCTTGCCGACGGTGACGCGAACCGGAATGCCGATCAAATCGCTGTCGGCAAACTTGACTCCGGCCCGCTCCGGGCGGTCATCATATAACACTTCAAATCCTGCCTGTCCCAATTTTTCGTACCATTCCTCCGCCAACGCTCGCTGCTCGTCGCTTTTCGCGTTCGCTGTCAGCAAATGGATATGAAACGGCGCCACCGAAGCCGGCCAGACGAGCCCGTTTTCATCGGCAAACTGCTCGGCAATCGCCGCCACCAGCCTGGAGACGCCGATGCCGTAGCAGCCCATGATCATCGTCTTCGTTTGGCCGTTTTCATCCAAGTACACGGCGTTCATTGCCTCGCTGTATTTCGTGCCAAGCTTGAACACGTGCCCGACTTCAATGCCGCGAGCGAAGCGGATCGTCCCTTTGCCGTCCGGAGACGGGTCACCCTCTTGGACAAAGCGCAAGTCGGCGTATTGACTGACGGCAAAATCGCGGTCCGGGTTGACGCCGATGTAATGGTAGCCTTCCTCATTCGCGCCGCAAACACCGTTGACGATGGCAGCAACAGCATGGTCCGCGATCACCATGACCGCTTCGCTGACACCGATCGGACCGAGCGAGCCGACCGGCGCCCCCATCACCCGTTCTGTTTCTTCCGGCGTCGCCAGCTCCACGACGGTGGCGTCGAGCACATTTTTCACTTTCACCTCGTTCGCCTCGTGGTCGCCGCGGACAAGAACAAGCACGTACCGGCCATCGACATTGAACAAAAGCGACTTGATGCAGCGCTCCGGCGAAACTTGTAAGTAGGAAGCGACTTCATCAATCGTTTTTTGCCCCGGCGTCGCCACTTTTTTCAATTCAGCCGGCGGCTCGCTGCTTTTCTCGTACGTGGTCACAACCGGCGCCATTTCAATGTTGGCGGCATAGTCGGACGCGTCGGAATAGGCGATCGTATCTTCGCCAATGTCCGAGAGCACCATGAACTCGTGCGTATCTTTGCCGCCGATCGCCCCCGAATCCGCGATGACGGCACGGAAGTTTAAGCCGCAGCGGCGGAAAATGTTCGAATAGGCGTTATACATGTCGTTGTACGTTTCATCCAAACTTTCTTTTGACGTATGGAACGAATAGGCGTCTTTCATCATGAATTCACGGCCGCGCAGCAGTCCGAAGCGCGGGCGCTTTTCATCGCGGAATTTCGTTTGGATTTGGTACAACACAAGCGGCAGCCGCTTGTACGTTTTCACTTCATCGCGGACGATCGCCGTGATCATTTCCTCATGCGTCGGCCCAAGGGCGAAATCGCGCTCGTGCCGGTCTTTTAAGCGCATCAACTCCGGTCCGTACGAATACCAACGGCCGGACTGCTGCCAAAGCTCGGCCGGCTGCAGCGCCGGCATCAGCAGTTCCATGCCGCCGATGCGGTTCATCTCCTCACGGATGATCGCTTCAATCTTTTGCAGCACGCGTTGCCCGAGCGGCAAAAACGTGTAGACTCCGCTCGCGCTCTGGCGGATGAAGCCGGCCCGCAGCAGCAGCTGATGGCTTTTCACTTCCGCGTCCGCCGGCACTTCGCGCAATGTCGGAATAAACGCTTGACTTTGTCTCATTCACAGCCACCTCATTCTCTCTCTCTTTATAGGAAAAATTTTTGAATGTCGTTCCATGTGACGACAAGCATCAGCAACATAAGCAAGGCGAAACCGATAAAATGGACCATTCCTTCTTTTTGCCGGTCGACCGGCTTGCCGCGCACGGCTTCAATGGCGAAAAAGAGGAGCCGCCCGCCGTCTAGCGCCGGCAATGGCAACAAGTTGACAATCCCGAGGTTGATGCTTAAAATCGCGCCCCATTTCATCAAGTAGTAGATCCCGGACTCCGCCACCTTGCCAGTCGATACAGCGATGCCGACCGGGCCTGACAGCATGTCAAGCTGAAACTGGCCGGTGATCAATTGAACGAGCCCTGTTGCAATTTCCCTCGTCCAGTAATACGTCTCGACCAGCCCTTGCTTTACGGAGCCGAACACCGATTTTTCCATCGGCTGATAGACGCCGATTAAGCCGATCGTCTCCCCTTGAATCGTTTTCGCTTCCGGGGTGACGGTCACGCTCATGTCTTTCCCGTTCCGCTCAATTTGAAACTCCAGCGGCTCCTCTGGATGAGCGCGAATCGTGTTGACGATTTCCGTCCACGTTTCCATCCGTTCGCCGTTGATGGCGATGACCTCATCCCCTTGCTTCAACCCCGCCGCGCGCGCCGCTCCATCCGGCGTCAGCTCGCCGATGACCGGCTTATCGACCGGGTAGCCTTGCAAAAGGCCGATGATGATAAAGACGAGGACGGCCAATAGAAAGTTGGCGAGCGGGCCGGCCAAAATCGTCATCGTCCGCTGCCCGAGCGTTTTTGCCGCAAATTGGCGGTGGTACGGGGCGATTTGAATTTCTTGGCGGTCGACGACAAAAAACGCCGGTTCTTTCACCGCAAACCGCTCCAGCCGCTCGCCGTCGGCATAGCCGGTGACGTACATGCCATGCTCCAAATCAGCGTCTTCCACCTCAACGACCCGAATGTTCGGATAATCGTCCTTATGGTTGAGGACGATTTTTTCCACCCGTCCTTCACTGTCAAGCAAAAGACCGACGACTTGCCCGCGCTTCAGCTCGATCGTTTCCGGGTCTTCGCCGGCCATGCGGACGAAACCGCCAAGCGGCAAAAGCCGGATCGTATACACCGTTTCGCTTTTCTTAAACGAAAACACTTTCGGTCCGAACCCGATGGCAAACTCGCGGCACAAAATGCCGGCCCGTTTGGCCAGCAGCAAATGCCCGAGCTCGTGAAAAAAGACGAGAGCGCCGAAGACAACAATAAACGAAATAATCGATTCCAACGTTTCAACCACCTTTATGCTAATAGTGAGCGGACATAAGCGCGCACATCCGCGTCAATTTCGCGAATCTCTTCAAGCTGCGGATCGTCCACCGGCTGATGGCGCTCAAGAGCGCGCTCGATCCACTCCTCGATGGCCAAAAACGGAATGCGTCCGGCTAAAAACGCCGCCACCGCTTCCTCATTGGCGGCATTCAACACCGTCGGCAGCGAGCCGCCGCGTTTTCCAGCTTCATAGGCAAAGCGGAGGCAGCGGTAACGGTCAAAATCGACCGGGGCGAAATGGAGCGCCCCAAGCGCAGCCAAATCGAGCGGCTTGGCCGCCGCAAGCGGCAGCCGCTCCGGATAGGCGAGCGCGTATTGAATCGGGATGCGCATATCCGGCGTGCCCAACTGGGCTAAGATGCTCGTGTCGCGAAACTCGACGAGCGAATGGATGACGCTTTCTCGGTGCAGCACGACCTCGATCCGCTCATACGGCAGCCCAAACAGCCAATGCGCTTCAATGACTTCAAACCCTTTGTTCATCATTGTGGCGGAATCAATCGTAATTTTCGCCCCCATCGACCAATTCGGATGGCGAAGCGCTTCTTCGACCGTCACATGAGCGAGCTCTTCGCGCGTCCGATCGCGAAAGCTCCCGCCCGACGCGGTCAGAATCAGCTTCTCCACGTGTTCACGCTTTTCCCCTTGTAAGCATTGAAAAATGGCGGAATGCTCGCTGTCAACCGGCAACAGCGGCACACCGCGCCGCTTGGCTGCCGCCGTGACAAGATGCCCGGCAACGACAAGCGTCTCTTTATTGGCGAGAGCGATCGTCTTCCCGGCTTCAATCGCTTTTAATGTCGGCACGAGGCCGACGCTGCCGACGACGGCGGTGACAACGACGTCCGCCTGCGGGCAAGCAGCCGCCTCCACCAACCCTTCCTCTCCGTACACGACTGCAGTCCGCCCGCTGTACTCACAGCGAAGCACTTCGTAAGCGTCTCGGTCGGTGACAGCGACAAGAACAGGGGAAAACTCAGCAATCAGCTTTCTTGCCGCTTCCACATTTTTCCCAACCGATGCCGCCGCCAGACGAAACTTGTCCGGATGAGCGCGCATGACATCGAGCGTTTGCTGGCCGATCGATCCGCTCGCCCCTAATATACTAATATATTTCAACATTTTCACTCCTCATCCGCTTATCGTACTGCTTCGATGAATATGTATAAGAGCGGCAGCACAAACAGCAGACTGTCAAACCGGTCCAAAATGCCGCCATGCCCCGGCAAAATCGCCCCCGAATCCTTCACGCCGTAATGGCGTTTGAAAGCGGACTCGACCAAGTCGCCAAGCTGGCCGAACATCGAAAGCAAAAGCGCAATCCCCACAGCTGCGCCAAGGCTGCCGAACGGGCCGACTGCCCATTCGTAAACGGCCGCGATGACAACAGCGCAGACGACGCCGCCAATGGCGCCTTCGACTGTCTTATTCGGGCTGATTTCCGGCCATAGCTTGCGCCGGCCGAACGCGCGGCCGAGAAAATACGCTCCGATGTCGGTCGCCCAAATGACAAACAGCGCGTAGACGAAGTACGCCAAGCCGGCCAAGCGGATCGCGGCGAAGCAGAAAAACCCGACGCCAACATACAAAACCGCCAGCACGACAAATGCTGCCTCATCAAACGTCAGCGCATTTTTTGTCACGACGGTGCCGACAAGCAGCAAAAAAGCGAGCGCGGCCAGCACACCGAACTTTGTCGTCCCGGACGCCAGCCATTCTTGGCCGTAAAGAGCGGGAACAAGCAGGAGCCAAAGGGCGGCAAACCCGGCGGCCCCAGCGAAAGACAACGGGGACATCCCTTTCATCCGCAGCAGCTCAAACAGTCCGACCGTGGCCAATATATATGTTACTATTATAAACGGAAATCCGCCAAAAATAACAATCGGCAAAAAGAGCGCCGCCGCTATGACTCCGGTGATGATTCGCTGCTTCATCGCGCTGACACTCCTCCAAACCGGCGGTCGCGGCGCTGGTAGGCAGCGATCGCCTCTAGAAAATGTTGCTCCGTAAAATCCGGCCATAAGACATCCGTAAACCAAAGTTCCGTATACGCCAATTGCCAAAGCATGAAATTGCTCAGGCGGATCTCTCCGCTTGTGCGAATGAGCAAGTCCGGATCTTTCAGGCCGTTCGTCATCAAGTATGAGGAAATGAGCGGCTCCGTAATATCGTCCGGCGCGAGCACCCCGCGCTCGACATCCTCAGCGATCCGCTTTACAGCGGCGGCAATCTCCGCCCGGCTTCCGTAATTGAGCGCAAAGTTTAAAATTAAGCCGGTGTTGCCGCTCGTTTCGTGAATCGCTTGCTCAACCGCCCGGCGCGTATGATCGGGCAACGCCTCCGTATGACCGATCACTTGGACTTTGACATTTTCGGCGACGAGCTCGGGAAGAAACGTCGTCAAAAACTGTTCCGGCAGCTTCATTAAATAGTCGACTTCCGTTTTCGGCCGTTTCCAGTTTTCCGTCGAAAACGCGTAAAGCGATAAAATTTCGATCCCAAGCTCATTGGCAAAACGGGTGATTTTGCGCACGACTTGCATGCCTTCGTAATGGCCGGCCACCCTCGGCAGCGCCCGTTTTTTTGCCCATCTCCCGTTCCCATCCATAATGATGGCAACATGGTTCGGAATCGGATGGCCAAGCACATCCTCTTTTGTCAGCGGGGCATCTTCCCGCTTCGCTTTTCGGATTTTATTAAACATACGAGTCCTCCGCCAACATGTTTTGCCTTTCCATTATAGCAAAAAAACCCTCCATCAACATAGAGGGTTTGCATCGTTTTGCCTATACTTCCATAACTTCTTTCTCTTTCTCTTTTGTGATGGCGTCGATTTTGGCGATATGGTCATCGGTCAGTTTTTGCACATCATCAGTGTAGCTGCGAAGTTCGTCTTCCGTAATTTCGCCGTTTTTCTCGAGCTTTTTCAGCTCGTCGTTCGCGTCGCGGCGGATGTTGCGAACCGCGACTTTCGCATCTTCTGAATATTTTTTGACAAGCTTGGCCAGCTCGCGGCGCCGCTCTTCCGTCAACGGCGGAATGACAAGGCGGATGACCGATCCGTCGTTTGATGGCGTCAACCCTAAATCCGATGCTAAAATCGCTTTTTCCATCTCTTTGATGACCGATTTGTCGTACGGCTGGATGACGAGCAGGCGCGCTTCCGGCACGCTGATCGAAGCAAGCTGGTTGATCGGCGTTTGGACGCCGTAATAATCAACCGTCACTTTTTCGAGCAGCCCGGCGTTCGCCCGTCCGGCGCGAATGCTTGCCAGCTCGCGGGTGAATGCTTGCACGGCCTTATCCATTTTTTCTTTCGCCTGTTGAATCACTTGCTTTGCCATCGTTATTTCCCCCTTACGATCGTTCCGATGTTTTCGCCTAAGACAGCGCGTTTAATGTTGCCTTCTTCCATGATTGAAAAGACGATAAGCGGAATGTTGTTGTCCATGCAAAGCGATGAAGCAGTCGAATCCATGACGCCAAGCCCTTGCTTGATGACGTCCAAGTACGACAGCTCGTCGTACTTAACAGCGTTGGCGTCAACGTTCGGATCGGCGCTGTAGACGCCGTCGACGTTGTTTTTCGCCATTAAAATGACGTCCGCTTCAATTTCCGCCGCCCGCAAGGCCGCCGTCGTATCGGTCGAAAAATACGGGTTGCCCGTGCCGGCAGCAAAAATGACGACCCGCTTTTTCTCAAGATGGCGGATCGCCCGCCGGCGGATGTACGGCTCGGCGACTTGCCGCATTTCAATCGACGTCTGCACCCGCGTCTCGACGCCGAGCTGCTCGAGGCTGTCCTGCAGGGCAAGCGAGTTCATCACCGTCGCCAACATCCCCATATAATCAGCTGTCGCCCGGTCCATCCCCATTTCGCTTCCCGTTTTTCCGCGCCAAATGTTGCCGCCGCCGACCACGATGGCGATTTCCACGCCAAGCTCAGCCACTTCTTTCACTTGTCTGGCGATCGACTGGATCACCGCCGGCTGAATGCCAAACCCTTGCTTTCCGGCGAGCGCTTCCCCGCTTAATTTTAATACGACACGTCGATATTTTGGCTGTTCCATGTCCGACCTCCATGATGCAAATCGCTTTGAAAAACAGGGAACACGCGCGTGTTCCCTGTTGCGGTCCGTCACTGCTTTCTGACTTGGCTCATGACTTCTTCAGCGAAATTGTCTTGGCGCTTTTCAAGCCCTTCACCGACTTCATAGCGGATGAACTGTTTAACGGTCGCCCCGTTCGATTCCACATATTGGCGCACTGTGACATCTGGATTTTTGACGAACGCTTGCTCAAGCAGGCAAACGTCTTCGTAAAACTTTTTCAAACGGCCCTCAACCATTTTCTCGACAATATTTTCCGGCTTGCCTTCGTTTAACGCCTGCTGTTTCAATACTTCGCGTTCGCGGTTAAGTTCTTCCTCCGGCACATCCTCGCGCGAAACATATTTCGGATGGAGCGCGGCGATATGCATGGCCACGTCTTTGGCGACCTCTTCGCTGGCGTTGCCGGCTAATAACGTTAATACGCTGATGCGCCCGCCCATGTGCAAGTACGCGCCAAACGTTTCACCGTCCGCTTTGTTGACGACGGCAAAGCGGCGGAGCGTAATTTTTTCGCCGATTTTGGCGATCGCTTCGTTGATGTAGTCTTGAACGGTCGCGCCGTTGTCCATCGTTTGCCCGAGCGCCTCGTCAAGCGAAGCCGGCTTTTGTTTCAGCAAGTGGGCGGCCAGCTCTTTGACGAGCGTTTGGAACGACTCGTTTTTGGCGACGAAGTCCGTTTCCGAGTTCACTTCCAAAATGACGGCTGTGTTGCCTTCAGCAGCGACGTACGTCATTCCTTCCGCCGCGATGCGGTCCGCTTTTTTCGCCGCTTTGGCGATCCCTTTTTCACGCAGCCAGTCGATCGCCTTTTCCATGTCGCCGTTTGTTTCGGTGAGCGCTTTTTTGCAGTCCATCATGCCTGCGCCCGTTTTTTCGCGCAGCTCTTTGACCATTTGTGCTGTAATTGCCATGAATAAATCCTCCTTCTTTTGATCGCATATATGTATCGATGCCGGCAACGGATGCCCATTTTGCCCTTATTCGTTAGTATAGCCAAAAGTTGCTGACTTTTGTCTAAAAAAAGGTGATAAAAGGCTTTCCCCTCTTATCACCTTTCCTCCACCTTGCCTTACTCTGCTGCCACAGCGGCTTCTTCGCCTTGTTTCGCCTCAAGCACCGCATCGGCGATTTTCGACGTCAACAGTTTGACGGCGCGGATGGCGTCGTCGTTCGCCGGAATGACGTAGTCGATCTCATCCGGATCGCAGTTCGTGTCGACAATGCCGATGATCGGGATGTTCAACTTGCGCGCTTCCGCCACTGCAATCCGTTCTTTGCGCGGGTCGATGACAAACAGCGCATCCGGCAGTTCTTTCATGTCTTTAATGCCGCCTAAAAATTTCTCAAGCCGCTCTTTTTCTTTTTTCAAACCGATGACTTCTTTTTTCGGAAGAACGTCAAATACACCATCTTCTTCCATTTTTTCAATTTCACGCAACCGCTTGATCCGCTTTTGGATTGTTGCAAAGTTTGTCAGCGTGCCGCCAAGCCAGCGTTGGTTGACATAAAACATGCCGCAGCGTTCGGCTTCTTCTTTCACGGATTCTTGCGCTTGTTTTTTCGTGCCGACGAACAAAATTTTGCCGCCGTTCGCCGCCAGTTCGCGGACGAAGTTGTATGCTTCCTCGACTTTTTTCACCGTTTTTTGCAAGTCGATAATATAAATGCCGTTGCGCTCCGTGAAAATGTATTTTTTCATTTTCGGGTTCCAACGGCGCGTCTGATGTCCGAAATGGACGCCAGCTTCAAGCAATTGCTTCATTGAAATGACTGACATGCATGCTCCTCCTGTTTCCTTGTGGTTTTTGTGCCTCCGCCTGCCTCATCTTTCAGCAAGACTGGCGTTGCCAGCACCGTTGCTGAAATCATCAGGCGTGTGTATTCACACCATGTAAAAATATATCATAACCGCCGGCAGGAAATCAAGCTATTGTTCGCCCATTCGGCCGTTTTTTCGGCCAAATTTGAGCAGCAGTTCGACTTCTGTTTTTCCTTTTCCGAGCTTCTTCGCGATTTCTTCGACCGTCATCCCTTCGGCTTCGAGACGGCGGGCGATGGCGGCGGCATGGGCGGATGGCGGCGAAAAGTCGACTACATCTTCGATGGCGTCAACATCGGGAAAATAGTCCGACAGCGCGTCCATGGCGTCCGTTTGTTCAACCCGGCCGCTTCGCCCCAGCTCCGGCCGCTCCGATGCAGTTTGTTTCCGACCCGGCCTGTTTTCGCTGCCCGCTCCGTTTACCAGCCTGCTCTCTTTCTCATTGCCGGGCTCTGACTGCTGAGGCAGGCGGCTCTTGACGGGAGCCGGCGTCCGCTTGTCCGCCGCGGCGGCCGGTTTCGCGCTAAGCAGCGCATCCAACTCGGCCAAAAAGCGCTCATTTTCCTCTTTCCATGCCACGAGATGGGCCGCCATCGCCTCCTCAAGCTCCTCAGCCCGCCTCTTGGCTCTTGCTTCCTCTTCGCTTAGCCGCGACAAGCGCGTGTAAAGCAGGATGATCAACCAAAACGAAAACGCGTGCAGCAACAAGCTGACAGTCAGCCAAAATGCCTCCATCGTTGTTCACTATCCTTTGATGTCGATTGTTTTTCCTTTATAAGGATGACTCCCAAAACGGAGCGCATCTCCCGCCCGTTTTCCCGTCACTTGGCGGCGCGCCAGCTCCGCTCGTTTTTCCTCCGCGGCTGCCCGCTGCGCCTGCACAACATGAGGGTGCTGCTGCGCCAAGGCGTGCTTGGACGCGGCTTCAGGCGCCTTCGGCATGACGCTTTGCAGCATCGGCAATTGGATGTCCATCTTCCCGCTTCCTTTCGCCTCATGAATCCCCGCTTAAAAAGCGGCGCAATTTCCACAGCGCTTTGGCATGAATTTGCGAAATTCTTGATGTCGACAGCTGCAAAAGACTTCCGATTTCCGTAAACGTCAGCTCTTCTTTGTAAAACAAACTGATGACGAGCTGCTCTTTTTCATTCAACCGTCGAATGCCTTCCGCCAACTGGTCGATCATTTCCCGCTTAATGGCTTCCTCTTCCGGGAGCAGGGCGCGGTCGTCCCGAATCGCCAGCGGCTCATCTTCGTCTTCAGCCGCTCCTTGTCCGAGCGGCAACCAAAGCGACCAAAACGTGTCGCTGGCCGCCGCCTGCACTTCCGCTTCCGTCATGCCAAGTTCAGCCGCAATTTCCTTCGCTGTCACCGATCGCATATACTGCTGCTCCAGCCGTTCGGCCGCTTCCTCGATTTTTTTCGCCTTGTCGCGCACGCTGCGCGGCAGCCAGTCTTCTTTGCGCAAACCGTCCAATATCGCGCCGCGGATGCGGAACGATGCATACGTATCGAATTTCAAATCGCGCGATGGGTCAAACTTTTCAATCGCATCGTACAACCCGAGGAGCCCGAGACTGATCAACTCATCCTTTGGCACAGAACTCGGCAGCGTCGCCGAAAGCCGCTGCACATGGTAGGAAACAAGCGGCATATAGCGCTGCACGAGCTCTTCAGCCGCGCGGCGGTCGCGGCCGTTGACCCAGTCGTCCCAATATTTCCGTTCTTCGCCTTTTAGCGCGCTCCCCATCATTCTCCCCCTCGCCTCGCGGAAACCACATATCGTTCCATCATATTTCTTTTATGTCCTGGCACGCCGTGCGGATGGCCAGCACGCCCGTCTGCGGGTTAAACTCGATTGTGCGGCCGCTATGGCCCCCGACATCTTCGGCCACAATCGGGATATGAAGCCGTTCAAGCTGCCTTTTCACTTCCTCAACGTTGCGGGCGCCGATGCGCATCATGTCCCCGCCAGCTGCGGAAAACGAGAACATTTGCGCCCCTCCGGCCAACTTCGCTTTGAGCATGCCCTTCCGTCCTCCAGCGGCCAGGACGAGCTTACAAAGCGCTTCCACCGCTGTATCAGCGTATTTGGCGGCATTGACAACTCCCCCGCGCGCCATCGATGAATGCGGCAGCATCACGTGCGCCATACCGGCAACCGCTTTTCCGCTGTCATAAATGACGACGCCCACGCACGACCCGAGCCCGCATGTGCGGATGACGTTCGGCGCCACGACAACTTCCATTTCGGCAATGCCAACCTTCACTGCTTCTGCCGTCTTCATCCCCCATCCACACCTAACGCTCGAAAAATAATGGAAAATGATTCCGGGTCAGGAAGAAGGAAGAAATGGCCGTTAATGCTCTCGTTTGGCCGCCGGTCATCGTAAATGGCTGTATCGATCAAAATGGCGCAATCGCCGACGCGCGACAGCTCAAGCAAGCCAAACGACAGCACCGCTCCGATCATATCGATCGCCAGCGCCGGCACGGACGGATGCAAGTTTAACCGGGTGAAATCGGCGAGCGCCGACAAGTATGAGCCGGCCAAAATGTTGCCAAGTTCCTGCAGCGCCGACCGCCCGAGCTCATGGGCTTCGCCTTGGAACGAAAACGAGCCATCGCCCGTCATTCGGCGGACAAACTGCTCGGCCTGGTCCGGCGGCAGCACGAAAAACATGTTTCCCGGCGCTTCGCCTTCGACGCGCAAATAGACGCATGCCACCACTTGCTCCGGACCGCCGATCAGCTCCATCATCTCGGCAAATGTCGCAATTTGGACGCGCGGCACAGCCATTTCGATTTTTTTGTTGAGCAGCATGGACAAAGCGGTCGCCGCGTTGCCGGCCCCGATGTTGCCAATTTCGCGCAAAATATCAATGTGTGTCCCTGTTAAGTTGCGAATGTCGTCCAACCGCAAACGCCCCTCTCTCCGTTTTATTCACTTAAGACACTTGCCAAATCGAGCAAAATGAGGAGACGCTTCTCGACTTTCGCCACTCCGCAAATGTAAGCGGCCCCGATGGCGCCGATCGCCTCGGGCGGCTCAATGCTCGCTGCCGGAATATCGAGAACATCGTTGGCCGCATCGACGATCAACCCGACTTCGATATCCCCAAAGGCGGCGATAATCATCCGCGTCTGCTCCCCGTATGGTTCGGGCGCAAACCCGAACCGCTCGCGCAAATCGATAATCGGCGTGACGACCCCGCGCAAGTTGATGACTCCTTTGACATAAGGAGCCGTTCCCGGCACGCGCGTAATCGGCTGCATTTTTTCAATGGAACGAACGTATTGCACCGGCAAGGCATATTCTTCCTCTTGCAGGCGAAATGCAATCACTTTCCAATCCGTCTGCACGCTCATGCTCATCGGTCGCTTCCCCCTTTTTCTGTTCAGCTTCCTCGCCCGGCGCCGCCAACGAAAAGGCCGCGTCCGCCCGCGGCCTTTTTCCAGCTCCGCCGGCATACAGTCGGCTTTCTATTTGACAAGCGCGTTGCAGTCAATAATGAGCGCCACCCGGCCGTCTCCCAAAATCGTCGCCCCTGAAATGGCGAAAACAGAAGATAAATAGTTGCCGAGCGACTTCAACACGACTTCTTGCTGGCCGATAAACGAGTCGACCGCCAACGCCGCCAGCTTTTCCCCTTTTCGCACGATGACAGCCGGCACCGTCTCGCTGTCATCCGACGCGCCCGGCACAGCGAACACGTCCTTCAGCCGGACGAGCGGCACAACTTTGCCGCGGAAATCGATGACCGGCTGGTTATGGACATAGAACACGTCTTCTTTCCTAATGAGCGCCGTCTCCATAATCGATGACAGCGGGATGGCATACGTTTCCGCCGCAATTTGCACAAGCAGCACCGAAATGATCGACAACGTGAGCGGCAGCTGAATGGAAAACAGCGACCCTTGGCCGGGCCGGGAATCGACGGCCACCGTGCCGCCGAGCGACTCGATGGTGCTTTTGACGACATCCAAGCCGACGCCGCGCCCGGAAATGTCGGAAATATGATCGGCAGTGGAAAACCCGGGAGCAAAAATAAGCTCATACACTTGCTCATCGGTTAAATGCTCAGCCGCCTCGGGCGAAACGATGCCGCGGCTGATCGCCTTTTTCAGCACTTTTTCCCTAGAAATACCGGCGCCATCATCCTCAATTTCAATAAAGACATGGTTGCCGCTATGGTAGGCGCGCAATTGGATCGTCCCTTCCTCCGGCTTTCCGCGCGCCGCCCGGACGTCCGGCGCTTCAATGCCATGATCAAGCGCATTGCGGAGCAAATGGACAAGCGGATCGCCGATTTCATCAATGACCGTCCGGTCAAGCTCCGTTTCCGCCCCGATCACATCAAGACGCACTTTTTTGCCGAGCTCGCGGGCGAGCTGGCGCACCATGCGCGGAAAGCGGTTAAACACCGTTTCCACCGGCACCATGCGCATGTTTAAAATAATCGTTTGCAAGTCGCTTGAAATGCGCGACATCCGCTCGACCGTCTCCGTCAGTTCGGCATGGCCGACATCGCGGGCAATTTGCTCAAGCCGCCCGCGGTCGACGACAAGCTCTTCAAATAAGTTCATCAGCATATCGAGCCGTTCAATATTGACGCGGATCGTTTTGCCCACATGCTTGGCCGGCTGCTTTTCCGGCGCTTCGGCTTCGGTTTGCGCCCCCCCGGCTTCCGTTTGCGCCGCTGTGGCTTGCTCGACGGTGGCCGACATCGGCGATTCGGGCGCGGCGGCACGATCTTCGCCTTCGACGGACAGGTCATCGGCATCGAGCACTCGAACGGCCACCTCATCGATTTCGGAAATGCCCATCAGCTGCTTTTGCAGCTCATCCGCCGGCGTTTTCGACACGACCGTGACAAGAAACTCTTGGTCAAACTGCTCCTCCTCAAGCATGTCCACAGGCGGCGTTGATTTCACGACCTCCCCCTCTTGATTGAGCAGTTCAAACACCATGTACACGCGCGCCGATTTCAACAGGCAGTCGTCGCGGAGGCGGACGCGAATTTCATAGACGGAATATCCTTGTTCTTTCGCTTGCTGCAGCACACGGTATTCAAATTCCCCATACGCCTGCTCGAGAGCCGGCAGTTCGCCGTTTGCCCGCCCCCTGGGCCCTTCCCCCTGCTCGATCCGCTTCAGCTGCTCGACCGTCTCGCTTACATCGCGCTTTCCATCGCCGCCGGCGGCAATCGAGAGGATCATGGCTTCCAAATGGTCGACCGCTCGGAAAATGACATCAAGCAGTTCCGGGGTAATGGCTAGCTTTTGGTTGCGAATGCCATCGAGCACATTCTCCATTTGATGCGTCAAATTTGCCAAATCTTCAAACCCCATCGTTGCCGACATGCCTTTTAACGTATGGGCGGAGCGGAAAATCTCATTCACAAGCGCCATATCGCCCGGATCATTTTCGAGTTCAAGCAGCCGTTCGTTGATCGTTTGCAAATGTTCTTTGCTTTCATCAATAAACAAGTCTAAATATTGGCTCATATCCATGCCGTTTTCCCCCTTACTCCCCGATCGATTGAACAATAGCGGCGGCGATGGCCTCAAGCGGAGCAACGGCATCCACAACCCCTGCTTCAATCGCCGCTTTCGGCATGCCAAACACAACAGCGGTTTCGCGCGCCTCAGCAATGACCTTCACATTTTCGTTTTCTTTCAATTTTTTCAGCCCGGCAGTGCCATCCGCCCCCATGCCGGTCATGATCACCGCCACTTTCCGGCAGCAGCGAATGGCCGCAAGCGACTCGAACAATACGTCAACAGCCGGGCGATGGCCCGCTCGCGGCGGCGATTCGTCGAAACGCGCTTTTAACATGCCGTTTTCCTCATCGACGGCAAGATGGACGCCGCCCGGGGCGATATAGGCGGTGCCATTTCGCAACAGTTCCCCGTCTTCCGCCTCTTTGATCGTGATCGCCGCCAGTGCGTTGAGCCGGTCGGCAAGCGATTTCGTAAACCCTTTCGGCATATGCTGAACGATGACGACCGGAGCGGCAAAATCAGGAGGCAGCTGCGTCAACACCGTTTCCAAGGCGCGCGGACCGCCTGTCGACGTGCCGATGGCGACGACCGTTTTTTGGCTGCGCGCCGTTTGGGCCGGCGGGCGCCGGGCGGCAAGCGCCGGGCGGTGGGCGGCGAGCGCCCTTACATTCGCCTCGCTTGCGTGCAGCACTTTGCGGATCAGCTCATCTTTTACTTTGTATAAATCAAGCGAAATCGGGCCAGACGGCTTGGCGACAAAATCCACCGCCCCGTATTGCATGGCGGTGATCGTGTTTTCCGCCCCTTCCCTCGTCGTGCTCGACACCATGACGACCGGCAGCGGCTGCTTGTGCATGATGCGCCGCAGCGTTTCGAGCCCATTCATAACCGGCATTTCGACATCAAGCGTGACGACATCCGGGCGCAAGAGGGCGATTTTGTCGAGCGCCTCTTGGCCATTGCGAGCCGTCCCGACGACTTCGAGGCGTGGGTGCTCGGACAAAAAGTCGCTGATCCATTTGCGCATAAACGCCGAGTCATCGACGACAAGCACCTTGATCGTCTTCATGTTCCGTCTCTACCTTTCTAGCAAAAATTGGCGCAGCATCGCAAAAAAGCGGGGGATTTGACCCGGCGGCGCCGGCTCGCCCTCTCTGCCCATCGCATAGCGCCAAGCCATTTGGCGGACGGCCTGGCTCGCCTTCGCCTTCGGGTCAAGCAGGACAAACGGCATCTGGCTGACGACCGCGCGGGCGACAACCCGGTCTTCCGGCACAATGCCGAGCAGGGCAATCGGTTTGTTTAAAAAGCGCGCCGCCGCATCTTTCAGCCGCTGAAAGACGCCATACCCTTCTTGCCCGCAGCTCGTGCGGTTGACAATGATCGAAAACGGCGCTTCGCTGCCGGCGGCATGCATGTATTTCATCATGGCATAGGCGTCCGTCACCGCAGTCGGTTCCGGCGTCGTGACGATGAACACATCGTCGACCGACTTTAAAAAATAAAGACGCTCTTCCGATGCCCCCGCCCCCATATCAAAAATGAGATAATCATAGCGCGAGGCAATGGCCTGCAGTTCAGCCAAAAAATAGTCGATGCCCGCCATATCCAACGTCCGCCATTGCGCAACGCCCGTCCCCCCGGCGATATATGATAGTTGCCCCGGCCCGCTTTTGACGATGTCCGAAAGGGGCAGCCGAGTGGAAAACCAATCCGCCAATGTAAGCGGCGACGATTGACCGAGCAAAATGTCGATATTGCCCATGCCGACGTCCATATCGAGCAACAGGACGCGAAACCCGAGTTCAGAGAGCGATACGGAAAGATTGAGCGAAAGGTTCGATTTGCCGACTCCGCCTTTTCCGCTCGCCACTGCGATCGTCCGCGGCGAAGCCGGACGCCGTGGACGGCTTAACGCGCGGCGAAGCCGTTCCGCCTGGTCTCTCACCATCGATCCGCTCCAAACAACAGATGGACAAACCGGTCGGCTGACGCTTCCACCATATCGTCCGGCACGTTTTGCCCATTCGTTAAATAGGCAACGCCAACCCGGCTCTCGAGCAGAAAATTGACGACCGCGCCGTACGTATCGGTCTCATCAAGCTTCGTCACGATCAGACGGTCAATCGGGAGGACGGAAAAGCGATCATAAATGGCTTTCATATCATTGTATTTTCCGGTGGCGGCGAACACGAGAAACGTTTCCGTCTCGCTGTCAAATTCGATCGTTTGCTGGAGCTCGGCAACATAGTGCGGGTTGCGGAAATTGCGGCCGGCCGTATCAATGAACACAACGTCGCAATCGGTCAGGCGCTGCTTAGCCGCCCGAAAGTCATCGGCGTTGTAGCACACCTCGAGCGGAGCCTGCAAAATGTGCGCATATGTCTTCAACTGGTCGATCGCGGCGATCCGGTACGTATCGGTCGTGATAAATCCGACTTTTTTTTCATGTTCAAGCACCGCGCGCCCCGCCATTTTGGCAAGCGTCGTCGTTTTTCCAACTCCGGTCGGGCCAAGCAGCAGGCGATATTTTTTCGTTCCTGCCGTTTCAGCGAACGGGAGCGGCGAAAGAAGATCGCGCACCGCTTCTTTCGCCCAGCCGGCAACTGCAGCAGCGGATCTCTCTTTTTTGTCCGCATACCATCGCTCAAGCAGGCGGTCCATCACTTGGCGGATGTAGCCATCGGCGAGGCCTTGCTGCAGCAGCCGCCGCTCCGCATCCATAAGCGGCGGCGGGTACAACAGCGACGACGTCCGGCCGGCCATTTGACGGACGAGCGCTTTCACTTCCCGAAGCTCGGCGGCCAACAAACCGTCCGCTTCCTCCCGCCCCGCCGGCCGTGAAGAAGCGGGGGCCTTCGCCTCTGACGCGCGGCGCGGCAGTGGATCGGGATCGATGCCGGCCAGCACCTCAATCTTCTTTTTGGCAAACAAGCCGAACAGTCCGCCCGTTTGAATCTCCTTCGAGTGCAAAATGACGGCATCGCGGCCGAGCTCGGCTCGGACCATTTTCATCGCTTCGTTCATCGACGGGGCGACAAATTTTTTCACTTTCATTCGATTTCCACCATCCCCACGCTTTGAACTTCGACGTCAGCTTCGAGCTCGTTGTACGACAGCACCGGGATTGACGGAAAATGGCGCTCCGTCAGCTGCCGGACATACATGCGCACCGCCGGAGAACAGAGCAAGATCGGCGTTTGGCCGGCGAACGGGTGGCGGTCGAGCGCCGCCGCCACCGCCTCGACAAGCGCCTGCGCCCGCGCCGGATCAAGCGCCAAATAGCGTCCGTGCTCCGTTTGCTGCACCGCATCGGCAATCGTTTTTTCCGCCTTGCCCGAAAGCGTAATGACACGCAGCGGTTCGCCCGGCACGGCGTACTGCTTCGTGATTTGCCGCGCCAGCGCCTGGCGGACGTATTCCGTCAACAAGTCGGTGTCGGCGGTCAGGCGGGCAAAGTCGGCAAGCGCCTCAAAGATAAGCGGCAAATTGCGGATCGACACGTTCTCTTTCAGCAGCTTGGCAAGCACTTTTTGGACATCCCCGACCGGCAGCGGATTCGGTGTGACATCCTCAACCAGCACGGGGTGCGACTCTTTCAAATGATCGATCAACTGTTTCGTTTCTTGGCGCCCAAGCAGTTCATGGGCGTGGGCCTTGAGCACTTCCGTCAAATGCGTCGAAACGACCGACGGCGGATCGACCACCGTATAGCCGAGCATTTCCGCGCGGTCTTTGGCCGCCTCGGAGATCCACTTCGCCGGCAGGCCAAACGCCGGTTCAACCGTGTCAATCCCTTCGACCGATCCGTCATCAATCCCGGGGCTCATCGCCAAATAATGGTCAAGCAGCAGCTCGCCGCGCGCCACCTCTTCGCCTTTAATTTTCACTCGGTATTCGTTCGGCTGAAGCTGGATGTTGTCGCGGATGCGCACAACCGGAACGACGATGCCGAGCTCAAGCGCGAGCTGACGGCGGATCATGACGATCCGGTCAAGCAGGTCGCCGCCTTGGGCGGCATCCGCAAGCGGAATAAGCGCGTAACCGAACTCGAACTCGATCGGGTCGACATGCAATAGTTGAATCACGCTCTCCGGACTTTTTAATTCGTCAGCCGCCGCTATTTCTTCATCCGGCTGGACGGCAGCCGCTTCCCCCTGTTTTTGCTGCTCGACAAATCGGTAGCCGCCAAATGCCAGCAGCCCGGCGATCGACATTGTCAACGCATCGTTGATCGGGGTAAACAAGCCGAGCAGGAAAATCGTTCCCGCCGTGACGTACAACATTTTCGGAAACGCAAATAACTGACGCATAATGTCGCCGCTTAAATTGCTGTCAGACGCCGCACGCGTGACGATGATGCCGGTCGCGGTCGAAATCAACAGCGCCGGAATCTGGCTGACGATTCCGTCGCCGACCGTCAACAACGTATAGCGCTTCGCCGCCTCCGCCATGTCCATTCCTTGCTCAACAACGCCGATCACCATGCCAAACAGCATATTGATGATCACGATAATAATGCCGGCGATGGCGTCGCCTTTTACAAATTTGCTCGCTCCGTCCATCGCACCGTAAAAATCGGCCTCTTGGGCGATTTTTTCCCGCCGCTCGCGCGCTTCCTGCTCCGAGATCATGCCGGCGTTCAAATCAGCGTCAATGCTCATCTGTTTGCCCGGCATCGCATCGAGCGTAAAGCGGGCCGCCACTTCCGAGACACGCTCCGCCCCTTTTGTGATCACAATGAACTGAATAATGACCAAAATCAAAAACACGACAAACCCGACGACGACATCGCCGCCGACGACGAACGTCCCAAACGTCTCAACGACGCCGCCCGCTTCCCCCTTGCTTAAGATCGAACGGGTTGTCGAGACATTCAACCCGAGCCGGAACAACGTCAGCACTAACAGCAATGACGGAAAAACGGAAAACTGAAGCGGCTCTTTCGTGTTCATCGCCGTCAGCAAAACGAGCAAGGCGAGGGAAATGTTGATGATGATCAAAACGCTCAGCAGCCATGTCGGCAATGGAATGACGAGCATGGCGACGATGAGCACAACCATAATTAACACGGATAAATCTTTGAGCTGCGCTTGCATGGTTTTCTCTCCTTGCTGTTACCCTTTTCGTTTGAGCCGGTAGACGTACGCCAAAATTTCCGCCACTGCCTTAAAAAACGTCTCTGGAATCATGTCGCCGACGTCCGTCTGCCGGTAAAGCGCCTGCGCCAACGGACGATTTTCAACCGTCACGACGCCGTTCGCCTTGGCAATTTCCTTTATTTTCAACGCCACATAGTCAGCCCCTTTCGCCACGACAACCGGCGCCTCCATTTTTCCATCTTCATACTTCAGCGCTACCGCATAATGGGTGGGATTGGTGATGACAACATCGGCATTCGGCACCTCCTGCATCATCCGCCTCATCGCCATCTCCCGCTGTCTTTGCTTAATGCGCGATTTAATGAGCGGGTCGCCTTCCGTCTTTTTGAATTCATCTTTAATGTCTTGCTTCGACATGCGGATGTTTCGTTCAAACTCAAACCGCTGGTACAAATAGTCAAACAACGCCAAAAACAAGAGCGCGGCCGCAGCATACAGCCCCATTTTCACCGTCAGCGCGCCGACAATGGCAAGCATGGCGGCCGGCGGCCTGGCCGCAAGCGCCGTGAGCTCGTCCCATCCCCCGAGCAAGAGCATAAACACGACCGCACCGATGATTCCAGCTTTTAACACAGATTTTAACAGCTCGACAATGGCGCGCAGCGAAAAAAGCCGTTTTATTCCTTGCACCGGGTTGAGGCGGTTTCCGTCGATTTTGAGCGGCTCTGCGGTAAACAAGACACCGACTTGCAAAAAGTTGGCCAGCCCAGCCGCTAATACGGCGGCGGCAAAAAATGGAGCTAACAGAAGCGCCGCATGGCGAAGCCAGTCGAGAAAGATGGCATGAAGCGAATCAATCGTCAGCGGAGCGGCGGCATAATCGGAAAGCGCACGCGCGAGCATGCGCAGCAGCCCGTCCCGCTCATACGCTCCCGCCAGCGACAAAACGAGAAACAGCGCGAGCAATACGATGGCGGCCACCGCATCGCTGCTTTTGGCGACCTGGCCTTTTTCCCGCACTTCTTGCCGTTTGCGCGGCGTCGCCTTTTCCGTCTTTTCCCCGGCGAAAAACTGCAAATCAAGCCGCCGTTCGCCCACGTTACGCGCCTCCCAACAGCTGCATAAACTCGCGCAGCGACACAAACATAAGTTGAAACAGTTCGCGCGCCGCGGTCAACATTCCCCCGATCGCCGCAAACAACATGAAAAACGCAGCCGCTGTCTTGAGCGAAAACCCGACAGCAAAAATATTCATTTGCGGCACGGCGCGGGCGATGAGGCCGAGCGCCACATCGACCAAAAAGAGCGATCCGACAAGCGGGGCAGCCATTTGCACAGCGGCGGCAAACATCGCCGCGAACGTGCGCACCGCATACTCAGCCGCCCGCCCGTCGGCAATGTGCGGCCACCGGTCAAGCGGCAGCCAGTGATAGCTGTAAAACAAGCCGTCAAGCAGCAAATGATGCCCGTCAAGCATAAGCAGCAGCAAAAGCGCCAGCGAGTGAAGATACTGCCCGAGCAACGGGCTTTGCACCCCGGTTTGCGGATCGATGACGTTGGCGATGGCAAACCCGATTTGAAAATCGATCAAGCCGCCGGCGACTTGCACAGCCGCCATGACGATGGCCGCGATCAAGCCGAGCGCCAGCCCGACGAGCGCCTCTTTGACGACGAGCAATACATACACATCATCCAATGGAAGCGACGGCTTCGGCCCTGCCAAAAACATAAGCCAGCTGAAAAAAAACGCCATTCCAATCTTGTACGAAGCCGGCACCGTCCGGTACGAAAAGAGCGGCATGGCCGCAAAAAACGAAGCGGTGCGGGCGAAGATGAGCAAAAACGCGGGAAAATACGTCCATAGTTGTTCCATCATAGATCAGCCTATAAATGAAGCCAAATTCGCGAAAATGTCATGGGCGTACGACACCATTTTCGAGAGCATCCACGGCCCGAACAAGACGAGCCCGAGCAGGACAGCAACGATTTTCGGGACAAACGCGAGCGTCTGCTCTTGAATTTGGGTCGCAGCCTGAAAAATGCTGACAACGAGCCCGACAACAAGCGACAGCAGCAGCAACGGGCCGCAAACGATCAACACGATGTAGACGCCTTGTTCGGCAAGGCGGATGATAAAATCGGCACTCATAAACGCCACCCATCTTTATTGAAAGCTTTGCAGCAACGATTTGACGACCAAATGCCAGCCGTCGACAAGAACAAATAGCAAAATTTTAAACGGCAGCGAAATCATCACCGGCGGCAGCATCATCATTCCCATCGACATCAAGACGCTGGCAACGATCATATCGATGACCAAAAACGGGATGAAAATCATAAAGCCCATTTGAAACGCGGTTTTCAGCTCGCTGATCGCAAACGCCGGGACGAGCGCGGTAAGCGGAATGTCGTTGACCGTTTTCGGCTGCCCGGCGCCGCTGTATGATAAAAACAAGGCCAAATCTTGCTGTCTCGTATGTTGGCTCATAAACTGCTTGAGCGGAACAGCGGCGCGTTCGTACGCCTCATCCAAATCAATTTTTTCGGCAAACAGCGGCTCAAGCGCCTGATCGTGAATCTCTTTCCATGTTGGCGCCATGATGAAAAACGTCAAAAACAGCGCCAGCCCGATCAACACTTGGTTGGGCGGCATTTGCTGCGTGCCAAGCGACGTGCGCACGAACGACAAAACGATGACGATGCGCGTAAAACACGTCATCATGATCAAAATGCCGGGAGCAACCGACAAAATGGTAAGAAGCAAAAGCAGTTTCACCGATGTCGAGACATGCTCGGGCGCCATCGAGTTAAACATATGGACAAAGTCATTCATCGCCAGCCGTTCCTTTCTCTTTCAACCGCTTCAGCCACTCATTCCGCCTGTCGGCCATTCGGCTCATTTCCTCGGCAAACAGTGAGGAAAAGGACGGAGCCGGACCGCTTCCCCGTTTCGCTTTCGCTGTCCAATATTCACGAAGGCGGGACCCAAACGGGTGGAAGCTGGCCATCCGTTCGAGCCGCTCATTATGCTGCGCCAGCAGTTCGTTTATTTCGTCTTCATTGCTGATTTCCCGCAGCAGCTGGATCGAATCGCCAACGCCGATGACGAGCAGCCGGTTGCCGACTTTGATGAGCTGAACAGAGCGGTTTGCCCCGACGCTCGTTCCACCGAGATTCTCAATGAGACCCTTTGACCCGAAAACAGGCGAATGGCGGCGGGAAAGCCATTTTAACAGAGCGTAAAGAAGAACGAGGACAAAGGCGGTCGCCCCGATGAGCCGGAGCACATCGGAAGCAGACACCGCATCAGCCGGTTGATTCGCTGTCGGTTTTGTCTGTTGCCCGGCCGGCGCTGACGGCCCGCACGCATCCGGATGCTGCAGGCAATCGGCGACCGTCGGGCTTTGGGCAGCCGACGCCGGCGGCGCCCCAAACAAGATGGCTGCCGCCAGCAATCCCGCTGCCCATCGCCGTATGGCCATCAACATCCCCTCACCTCTAATCGCCTAGCCGATCGTTTTGTTAATCGCTTCAATGACGCGGTCCGCCTGGAACGGCTTGACAACGAAATCTTTCGCCCCGGCTTGAATGGCGTCAATGACCATCGCCTGCTGCCCCATCGCCGAACACATGATCACTTTGGCGTTGCTATCGATTTTTTTTATTTCTTTAAGCGCCGTAATCCCATCCATCTCCGGCATCGTAATATCCATCGTCACAATGTCGGGGCGCGTCTCCTTGTATTTTTCGACCGCCTGTCTCCCGTCCGCCGCTTCAGCGACGACCTCATGCCCATTCTTCGTCAAAATGTCTTTAATCATCATCCGCATAAACGCAGCATCGTCGACAACAAGCACTCTTGCCATATCCCCCTACCTCCTGCCATGCACATTATTTTAGCCGTTTTAACCGATCGCTTTGGCTGACAATGTCGGTGATGCGCACGCCGAAGTTTTCATCGATCACGACCACCTCGCCTTTGGCGATCAGCTTATTGTTGACAAAAACGTCGACCGGCTCGCCGGCCAGCTTATCAAGTTCGATGATCGACCCGGTGGACAATTGCAAAATCTCTTGCACCGAGCGTTTCGTCCGTCCCAGTTCAACCGTCACTTGCAGCGGCACATCAAACAGCAGTTCCAAATTGCGCGCCTCCGCCGCGGCAAGCGGTGGGGCGTCAAACTCAGCAAAATCAGCTGCTTGAATATGCCGTCCAGCTGCGCTTTTGCCTTCATCCAGGCGCTCAGCCGGCGCCTCCGGGAAACGGTTCGCCGCCGGGGAAGAAGGGGCGCCGGCCTCCGCATAGGCGTAGGCGGGCTGCGGCTCCGGCTCCACGGACAGCGGCGCCCCGGCCGGCAGCTCAGGCCGGTTTTCCTCCCCCCCTGCCGCCGCACCAAGCAAATAGGTGACCAGTTCTTTGGCAAAATCAACGGGCAGCAGCTGCATGATGTTCGAATCAATTAACGTGCCGATTTTCAGCCGGAACGACACTTTAATCAAAAAGTCTTCATCCGGCAAATATTCCAGACCTTTTCCTTCGCTCAAATCAAGAAGATGGATCGTCGGCGGGGAAATGTCGACCCGCTTGCCAAAAACAGTCGACATCGACGTCGCCGCTGACCCCATCATTTGGTTCATGGCTTCCTGCACGGCGCTCAGCTGAATTTCCCCAAGCGCGCTGTCGGGCGCCGTTCCGTCGCCGCCAAGCATCAAATCGGCGATAATGGCGGCGTCCCGCTGCTCAATGACCAGCAAGTTGGTCCCGAGAAGCCCTTCCGTGTAATTGACTTGAATGGCGACATACGGCTGCGGGAACTCATCCGCGACGCGCGTCCGCTCGATCACCGAGACGTTCGGTGTCGTAATCTCGACTTTTTGGTTCAATAACATGGACAGCGCCGTCGCTGAGCTGCCAAAGGAAATATTGCCAATCTCCCCTAGAGCGTCCTGCTCGAGCGGGGTGAAAATATCGTGAAGCGCCGGTGCGCGGTCACGGCTGTCCATTCCGCGCAACAGAGCATCGATTTCATCTTGCGACAACATTCCGTCATTCATCATGTCCTGCTTCGTCCCCCTCGATCATCGCTAAAATTTGCACCGCCAGCTTTTTGTTCCGTTTCCCCGGTTGACCGATAAATTTCGGAATATGGCCGATTTTGATGACAAGCGGATCATGGATCGACTGCCCGAGCTGGATGACATCTCCGACCTCGAGCTGCAAAAATTCGCCGACGGTAACAGCCGCTGTGCCAAGTTCGGCGACAATCGGCAGTTGAGCCGCGCGGATACCTTGCTCAATTCGTCCCGCTTCCTCGGGGGAACGCTCTTTTTTTTGCGCCTGCATCCAGTAATGCACCGACAGCCGCGGCATAATCGGCTCCAAAACGACGTGCGGAATGCAAACGTTCATCATGCCGCGCGCCTCGCCGATTTGCGTGTTGAGCGAAATGACAACGACCGTATCGTTCGGCGCGATCATGCGCAAAAACTGCGGGTTGACCTCAAAGTCGACAAACAGCGGATCCATTTCCGCCACCGACTCCCACGCATCGCGCCAATAGGCAAACGCCTTGTCGAACAAGTTGGACATGATGCGTGTCTCAATTTCCGTGAGGTGCTCCACTTTGTCCATGCCGGCGCCGCGGCCGCCCATCACCCGATCGAGCATGGCATAGGCGATATTCGGATTGATTTCCAGCAGCACATGCCCGTCGAGCGGCGGCACTTCAAAGACGTTAATGATCGTCATTTTTGGAATCGAGCGGACGAACTCTTCGTACGGAATCTGGTCGGCCGACGCGACCGAGATTTGCACATACGTGCGCAGCTGGGCGGAAAAAAACGTGGTCAACAGGCGGGCGAAGTTTTCATGAATGCGCGTCAAACTGCGGATCTGGTCTTTGGAAAACCGAAGCGCCCGCCGGAAATCATACGTTTTGACGCGCCGCCCTTCCTCTTCTTTTTTCAGTTCTTCCGCATTCATTTCTCCGGCCGAAAGCGCGGCAAGCAGCGCATCAATTTCACTTTGCGATAGTACTTCGCCGGCTGTCATGTCACCTTCCCCCCTTCGGATGGCAGGCTACTGGAGGATAAAGGAGGTAATGTAGACGTTCTCCACTTTCCCTTCCTGCATTAACGCATTAATCTGTTGTTTCAGCTGCTCTTTCAACGCCGCCATTCCTTCTTTTCCTTTAAAGTCGGCCGCTTTCATTTCCGAGAGCTGTTCGATGATTGCATCCTTAATCTGGAAATCACGCTTCTCCGCTTCTTCTTTTCCTTTGTCGCTGTCGGTTTGAATTTTAAAGGAGATTTTAATATAACGGCCGTCCGCCAAATTCGTTGTCATTTCCGGAATGTCGATCGATCGTTCCGCCAGTTCGTCAGCGCTTGGCGCCCCTTGTTTTTCCGCATGCCCCATCTTCATCACCGCGACAAGCGCCGCCGTTCCAGCCAAAGCGATGACCGCCAGCACAATGATCATCGTTTTGATTGCTTTATTCCCTTTCACGGTCCAATCCTCCTGCTTCCGGCAAGCGAAACGCGCCAATTTGCCGGTAAAATTCGCTCGCCAACGCCGCGACTTGTTCGACCGTCTCGCGCACGACGAATTTTTTTCCGTTCGTCAGCGTCACGGTCGTGTCGGGAAATGCCTCGATTTGTTCGATGTAAAACGCATTGAGCACAAACCGTTTGCCGTTGAGCTTCGTCAGCGGAATCATCGGCAAGCGGGCATCAGCGTCCAACAACAGCTGACGCCCTACCTCCTATTCTACTTTTTCAAGTTGACAAGCTCTTGCAAAATTTCATCCGATGTCGTAATGATGCGCGTATTCGCCTGGAAGCCGCGCTGGGCGACGATCATCTCCGTGAATTCCTCAGCAAGGTCGACGTTGGACATCTCAAGCGCCCCGGAGACGATTGAGCCCGCTCCGCTTTCTTGAGGCGAGTAGGCAATCCATTCGTTTTGATTATTTGGATTGATGATTGTGCCTGAGTTGGCTGTTTCTCTAAATAAATTTCCTCCTACTTTTTCTAAACCATCATTGTTGGGGAACTTGGCCAGTCGAATTCTCCCTGCCACTTGCAAGTTTCCAACCGCATCTACATAGTTCACAACCCCATCAGCGCCGATGCTGACGCTTTTCGCATTAGTTGGAATTTGAATTCGAGCCCGTTTTCCCGTAAATGCCCCGTTCTCATATCCTTCACCAACTAAATATAAGCCATCGGTATTGACAATATATCCCTCTTTATCTAAATAAAAATTTCCTGCTCTCGTAAACAACGGATTTATAAGATTTCCATTATTCAACTCGCCGAGAATAAAGAATCCATCCCCCGAAATCGCCAAGTCGAGCACGCGCCCGGTCGTTTGCAAGCTGCCTTGCGTATGGACGGTGTCGATCGCCGCCAGCTGCGAACCGAGCCCGACCTGCTTTGGATTCGTCCCGCCGCGGCCGGCGTTCGGCCCTCCCGCTCCGGAAATCGTTTGGCTCATTAAATCTTTAAAGATCGTTCGTCCTTTTTTAAACCCGTACGTATTGACGTTGGCGATATTGTTGCCGATAACGTCAAGTTTTGTTTGGAAATTGCGCATGGCGCCAATGCCGGAATACATCGAACGAAGCATTCGCTCCCTCTCCCCTCTTATTCGTGTTGTTCGACTGTCATCACCGCGTCAGCGGCAATCGTCGCTCCGTTATCGAGCCCGAGAACAATGTTCCCGTCTTTTTGCGTCACCGATTTGACAACCGCGCTCATCGTTGCATCGCCTTCTTGCCAGTGCACCGTTTTGCCGATCCATTCGCTGTAGCGCAAAAGCGCATCACGGCTTGACACTTGCATCCATTGCTGCATCAAATTGGCGATGTTCATCATTTGCTCAAGCGAAGAGAAGCTCGCCATTTGCGCGATAAAGTCTTTATCTTCCATCGGATTGAGCGGATCTTGGTTTTCGAGCTGGGCGAGCAAAATTTTGAGAAAGTCGTCTTTTCCTAAAATTTGATTACCCGTTTTCCGTTCCGGCTGAACCGCGTTTGCCATCCATAAGCTTCCATCAATCACATTCGTTGTCATCCTCGTTCTTTTCCCCCTTATGCGTCAGCTTCGATCCCGTCTAGCGCTAACGGGAAGGAAGATGATGGCTCCCGCTTTTGTTTTTGCCGCGATTCGCCCTGCTGCCCTCCTTGGCGATTCCCGGAATACGGCGGCATCGCGGAGCTGTCATAATCCGACCAAACGGTCCATTTTTCGACCGTGATGGAACTCGCATCAAGCTGCTGAGCAAGCTGCGGCAAGTGGTTGCGGATCAACTCTTCCGCCGCATCGGTCGCCACAAGCAGCCGGGCGGTCAATTTTCCGCCTTCTTGCGCCATTTTCACCGTCACCGTTCCAAGATGTTCCGGATGAAGGCGAATAACAAACTGCATAACGCCGTTTGGCAGCTTCACCCATCGGCCGAATTGCCATGCACGGGCTACTTGCTCGACAAACGAACTTTCATTCCCTGCTTCCACCGTCCCCGCCTCATGGCCGCCAGGGACGAATGGAATCAAAGAGGCAAGGTTTGTCGAAACGAGCACACTATGCAGCTGGCGAGCGTCCTCCTGCTGCCGTAAAGAGGCTGGCCCGTACATCGAAGATAAAACTCGCGGCGCCAGCCAGCTGCTTTCACCGTTGGAGTGCACCGCCATTTCCTTTCTAGCTCCCTCGGTTCGCGGCAAAATTTGTGAGAAAGGCGGCTGGTGTTCGCCATCGAAACGCCCGTTCATTTCTTTGGCCTGTTGTTCCAGCCAAGCAGCTTTGTCCAACCCGCTATTTTCATCCGTCTGTAGCCAAAAAGACGGAACGGCTGCCAGCGCTTTTGCACCAGCCCCTTCTTGGTTGACTCTTCCGCTTTCCCCATCAGCCGCCAAGGCTTCACCATCATTGTGTGTAGCCGCCGGAGGGGCGTTTAAAACGTTGGCAGCGCCAACGTGCATAGCTGAAGCGGCCAGCCATAACGGCTCTGTCCATTCGTCTGTTATTCGCGGCTTCTTTCCTTCCGGCTGGGATGACCGTTCAATCCCCTCCTCAACCGGCAGCTTCCCGGTTTGCTTTTGCGCCAATAATGCCGCAAATGCGCTGGAAGCCGCTGTCTCTTTTCTCGCTGTCAGCTCCACGCCCGTTGGCTGCGGTGCAACTGCTGCGATCATCACTTTCATTCAGCCCCCTCCTCTCTCGCCGCCCATTTATGCAATGACGAAAGCAAGTTCGCCGCCTGCTCGGCCGGCATTTGTTCTAAAATAGCCGCGGCTTTGTCGCTATCGAGCCGGCTCAGCACCTCAAGCGCTTCATCCTCCGGCAGCTTGGCTAAAATAGCCGCGGCCTGCTTGTCTGACATGGCATCGTACATGCTGATGACATCCACCGCAGACGCTTGTCCGCCGCCTTTTTCCTGCTGGGTCGGCAGCTGTTGCTGCGTCGACAGCCGGGCAATTTCCTCGTCTTTTGCCGCCAATTCGCTTTTTAGCTGCTCAATTTGCTTTTTTTGCTTGGCGATCGTTTGGTTTTGCCGCTTGATCGTCTGCTGTTGCGTCTCGATCGTGTTGGCCAGCGTCTTTTCTTTCTTCTTCCAATCAAACCATTCGGCGACGAACGGCACGCTGTCCACCCATTGTTTCGCCTTCACCGCATCAATGCCGGCCGCCTTTGCAATCAGCAAGAGGAAGAAAGCCGCAAAGAGGCTCGGGACGACAACGACGAACAACATCCATTGCCACCGGCTTACCGTTTCTTCCTGCTGAAGTTTGCTGCCCGCCATCTATAACTCTCCTTGCCGCACAAAGCGCTGAACGGCTATTTCATCGAGCAAACGGCTTTCGGCCTCTTTTTCGCGCTGCTCTGTCCACCGCCGCACGCGCTCCTGCATTTTCTCATACTTTTTCACTTCAATATTGAGCTCAATGAGGCGCTGGTGCCGGCACTGCATTTGCTCGCGCGCCCGCATGACGATGAGCTGATAGTGATCAATGGTTTGTTGCAAACTGGCGAGATACTGCAGCGTATGGCGAATGGCCCCGACAGCGAGGCCATCTTGCAGCCGCCTGTCCCTTTCCGCCTCGCATCGTTCTTTTTCCTTGAGCAACTTGTACAGCGCCTCGGCCGCCTGCTCAAACTTGTGCACCGCTTCTTCGTATTCAGCCAGCGCTGCTTGCTTTTCTTTTTCCTTCATCGTCCATAGTTTTTGCAGCCGAAATGTCGGCATCATTGTGGATCACCCTTCCCCCTCTTAACGCTGTGCCCCCATCATGGCGGCGAAATGAGACGGAAAAGGGCATCAATGCTTTCGGCGCGCGTCGCCTTTTCCTCTATTTCTTGGCGGCAAAACGCCATCATTTGCGGATAACGTTCAATCGCCTCATCAATTTCTCGCGATGCCCCCCGCTTGTACGCCCCTATTTGAATCAAATCCTCCGAATCGATATAAGTGGAAAGGAGACGGCGGAACCGGTTCGCTGCTTCGCGGTGCTCAGCGCTGATAATATGGGGCATGACGCGGCTGACGCTTTTCAGCACGTTAATGGCCGGGTACTGGCCTTTATTCGCGAGCTGGCGTTCCAACACAAAATGGCCGTCCAAAATGCCGCGCACCGCATCGGCAATCGGCTCGTTCATATCGTCGCCGTCAACGAGCACCGTATAAAACGCGGTAATGGTGCCTGAGTCGCTCGTCCCGGCCCGCTCGAGCAGCTTCGGGAGCAAGGCGAACACCGACGGGGTATAGCCCTTTGTAGTCGGCGGCTCGCCGACAGCCAACCCGATCTCCCGCTGCGCCATCGCGACGCGGGTGACCGAATCCATCATCAGCATGACATCCGCCCCTTGGTCGCGGAAATATTCGGCGATCGCTGTCGCGGTGTACGCCCCTTTGACGCGCATGAGCGCCGGTTGGTCCGAGGTGGCGACAACGACGACGGAACGGGCCAACCCTTCCGGCCCAAGATCGCGCTCTAAAAATTCGCGCACTTCGCGCCCCCGCTCGCCGATTAAGGCGATAACGTTCACGTCAGCCGATGTGCGGCGGGCGATCATTCCCATGAGCGTGCTCTTGCCGACGCCGGAACCGGCAAAAATGCCGACCCGTTGCCCTTTCCCGACCGCCAGCAGACTGTCGATGACGCGCACGCCGACTTCAAGCGGCTCGGCGATCGGCGGCCGGGTGAGCGGATTGGGCGGATCGCGGTCGACCGACACAGGCTTCAGCCCGGGCGGCAGCGGGGCGCCGTCCAACGGTTGGCCGAGCGGATCAAGAACCATGCCGATGAGCGCATCGCCCACATACACTTCGAGCGGCTTGCCGGTCGCTTCCACCAAACAGCCGGGGGCGATATGCGTCATGGCGGAAAACGGCATGAGCAAGACGTGGTGCTCGTGAAAGCCGACGACTTCCGCCGGAATTTTCCGGCCGCTCGTTTCATGAATGTAGCAAAGGTCGCCGATCGAGCTGCCCGGACCTTTCGATTCGGTCATGAGCCCAACGACGCGCGATACTTTGCCGAATCGTTTGTACAAATCGACGGTGGCGATGTCCTCAAGAAGCGCCTGCCAGTTCAGAGGACATTCCCTCCTTCAGCCGTCTGTAGAGCGCTTCGCGCAGCCGTTCAAGTTGCATGTCTACGCTGGCATCGATGCGGCCGAACGGCGTTTCCACGAGACAACCGTATTCCGGCAACGCCTCATCCGGATAGATGAACAAATCGACGCGGTGCGGAAATAGCGATTTCAACAATTCTTGCTGTTCGGCTACCGTCTCATAACAACCCGGATGCACGTAAACGGACACTTCCGTTTGCCGCCGCACTTCCTGCAGCACTTGGCGCACAAGCGGCAAAAACGCGCTCCGGTCTCGCTCGAGCGTGGCGCCGATGATGCGTTCCGCCGCTTTCAGCGCCACTTCGAGCATCATCTCATCCGCCGCCTCGGCCTTCGCATAAAATTCGTGATTCATCCGCTCCGCCAAGCGGCGGGCTTGGTCGATCCATTCGCGGTGTTCGCGAAGCGCCGCCTCGCGCCCGGCGGCGTAGCCGTCTTCGTACCCTTGGGCGCGCGCTTCCTGCCTAAGCCGGTCTTTCTCGCGCTCCCATTGCTCCCGTTCACGGGCCAGCTGTTCGCGCACCGTCTCGCAATATTGCTCGGCTTGGCGGCGAAGCGCGGCCGCCTCTTCTTTGGCGGCGGAAATCGCCTCGATTTCCTTTTGCCGATCCTCGTTCGAAGGCGGAACATCGAAAATGCAGCGCTGCACGGCGATCGTCTTTTTGCCGGCGCGCCCGGCCAATGCCGGCGCTTTAATGACGCTAGACAATAATATCATCTCCTCCCCCGCGGGCGATGACGATTTCCCCGGCTTCCTCGAGACGGCGGATAATGGCGACAATGCGCGATTGCGCTTCTTCCACATCACGCAGCCGGACCGGGCCCATATATTCCATTTCTTCTTTGAACGTCTCGGCCATTCTTGTTGACATGTTGCGGAAGACAATTTCTTTCACTTCATCGCTCGCCACCTTAAGCGCCAGCATAAGGTCATTGTTATCCACTTCGCGGATGACGCGTTGAATGGCGCGATTGTCGAGCGTAACGATGTCTTCAAACACAAACATCCGCTTTTTAATTTCTTCCGCAAGCTCGGGGTCTTGAATTTCCAAAGCCTCTAAAATCGTCCGCTCCGTGCTTCGGTCGACTTGGTTCAGCACTTCGACGACCGCCTCAATGCCGCCGGCTTGCGTGTAATCTTGCATCACTGTCGCCGACAGCCGCCGCTCCAAAATTTGCTCGACTTCGCTAATGATCTCCGGCGACGTGCTGTCCATAAGCGCGATGCGCCTGGCCACATCGACCTGCATCTCTTGCGGCAGCGCTGATAAAATCTGCCCCGCCTGCGCCGGGTCTAAATACGAAAGAATGAGAGCGATCGTTTGCGGATGCTCATGCTGAATAAAGTTTAACAGCTGCATCGGGTCGGCTTTGCGGGCGAAATCAAACGGCCGCACCATAAGCGCTGATGTCAGACGGTTGATAATGTTCATCGCCTTGTCCGGGCCGAGCGCTTTTTCCAACACTTCTTTCGCGTAGGCGATGCCGCCTTGGGCGATGTAATCCTGCGCCAAAGCGAGCTGCCGGAATTCCTCAAGCACTTCCTCTTTTTGCTCGGCCGTCACTTGGCGGACGTTGGAAATTTCGAGCGTCAGCTTTTCAATGTCTTCTTCGGATAAATGTTTATAGATGGAGGCCGATACGTCCGGGCCGAGGGAAATGAGCAAAATGGCTGCCTTTTGCCTGCCCGTCAGCCCGCCTTTCCGATCGCGTTTTGCCATACGCCGCTCCTCCTACTCTTCCGATATCCATGTTTTCAATAGTTTGGCAAACTCATCCGGTTTTTCTTTCGCCAACCGCTCCAGCTGCCGACGGCGCAGCGCCGCCTCCGTCTCCGGCGGCTCCGGCAAATCCGGCTCGACCGGAAGCGGCGGGGTGAATGCGAGCTCCTCCTCTTCTTCTTCATCTTCACGGCGGCGTCGCAGCCAGAAGAAGAGCAGTAGGGCAATGAGCAATAGCGCGCCTCCGCCGGCCGCGTACCACCACCACGCCGGCTGAACCGGCGCCGGTTCGGTGAATGCCGGTTTGCCGTTGAACTTTTGCACCGAGACGACGACGCGGCTATTGACATCTTGGTCGGTCAGCGCCTGCGCTTCTTCTTTGTCAATCGACGTCCGGACAATCGTCCCTAATAGTTTTTGAATGTCGTTGACCGTTTCCGGCGGCAATGAATTCGGATCATCCGGATTTGGCGGCTCGACCATCACTTGAATGCCTAGATCGCGAATTTTATACGGGCTTTCCACGATTTGTTTTTTAATTTTGTTGACCTCATTGTTGATCGTTTCTTCGGTCCGCTCATAGTTTCCGTTCGTTCCGCCGTTTGCTCCTTGGTAGCCCGGCACTTCATTCGTCCCCGTTCCGGCCGTGCCGCCCGGCGGCGCACCGCTTCCCGAGTACGTCTCTTTAATGCGCTGGACGCTGACGGCAATGCCTTCGTTGTTCTTTTCGTCCACCGGAGCGACCAACTGCTCCTCCCGCTTTTCCTGTGTAAAGTCGATGTCGGCCGTCACCGAGACAACGACTTTGTCCTGCCCCATCATCGTGCCGAGCATTCGCTGGACTTGCCGTTGAATGTCGCGTTCGATTTGTCGTTTGATCTGTTGCTGCTCAGTGAATGCCGCCGCTGTCGAATTTTTGTTTTCATTTTTCAAATCGAAATACTCAAAAAACTGGTTCATAATGACGATATTATCTGTAGAGAGGTGGGGAACACTTTTGGCGACGAGATGATACAAAGCCCGAATTTGCTCGTCGCTGAATTCATAGCCCGGCTTCGTCTTCAGCACGATCGAAGCCGAGGCTTCCCCCTTTTCATCGGAAACGAATACGCTCGGCTGCGGAAGATTAATCATCACTTTCGCGTCCTCGACGCCGTCGATCGTTTTGATTAAGTTGGCGAGCTCCGTTTGCATCGCCTTCAGTTTCACCATATTAAACTCGTTGTCGGTCATGCCGAAGCTCGCGTTTTGGCCGAAAAACGAATAATCGATGACCCCGCTGTTCGGAATGCCCTCGGCGGCCAGCTCGACTTTCAGCGCATCCACTTGCTCTTTCGGCACTTTAATTGTCGTGCCGCCATCCGTCACTTCGGCGGGAACACCGCGCTGATCCAGCGTCGCCTTGATTTGTCCGGCTTCTTGCGGCGTCAAATCGCTGTATAGCGGCACCATTTCCGTCCTGAAGGCGAAAAAAATGCCAAGGCCAAGGATCAAAAGGACCGCAGCCGCGCCTCCGGCGGCAAGCCATTTCTGTTTTTTCGTCCGCTCTTGCCAAAACAAACGGGCCCGGCCCCACCACTCTTTCCACTTGTTGCTCATACGATTCCCCCGATCATCCAGCCATACAGCCGCCGCGGCCACCGTTCGGCCATGGCGGGCTCTGTATGTATCGTCCCTTGCCGTCTACAACGGCATGCGCATCATTTCCTGGTACGCCTCAACCGCTTTGTTGCGGATTTCGATCGTCAGTTGCAGCGCGATGCTTGCCTTTTGCGCCGCGATCATCACATCATGCAATTGGACGTTTTCCCCACGGACAAGCTTTTCTGTCAGCGCATCCGCCTCGATTTGTGCGTTATTGACATTGTTGAGCGCTTCTTTGAAAAAGGCGGCGAACTGCTTTTGCACCGCTGCCGGCTTCACCGGGCTTGAAGCGGCGGCCGCCGGCGCCAGCCCGATGCGGCTCACTCCATCAACCATTTGTCATTCCTCCTCTTCGGCTTATTTCCCGATTTCAAGCGCCTTCATGAGCATCCCTTTTGAAGCGTTCAGCGCGGTGACATTCGCCTCATACGAGCGCGTCGCACCGATCAAATCGACCATTTCTTTGAGCGGTTCGACGTTTGGCAGGCGAACGTAGCCATCTGCGCCCGCATCCGGATGGTCCGGGTCGTAGACGAGTTTAAACGGAGCCGGATCGTCAGCAATTTCGCGCACCCGAACGCCGTTGCCGACAGCTTCAGCACGTCCGAGGGCGGCCTGCAAATAGCCCGAAAACGCCCCGCTCTGCGGTTCGATGATGACCATTTTGCGTCGGTACGGCTCCCATTCGCCATTGACGAAGCGGGCCCGCGTCGTATCAGCGTTGGCGATGTTGGAAGAAATCACGTCCATGCGCAGCCGCTGAGCGGTGAGCGCCGACGCCGAAATGTTTAAGCTTTGAAACACGGACACAGCCTATTTTCCTCCTTTGATCACCGTCTTTAGCGTATTGAATTTGCCGTTTAACCGCTCAATCAGAGCGTTATAATAAATTTGGTTTTCCGCCAATTTCGACATTTCTTGGTCGATATCGACACTGTTTCCATTATGATTGTAACTGATGCTGGCATTGGTCGTCACGACAATTTTTCCATTCTGTTCGTTTCGAAACGGAAAATGGCGCGGATCCGTCCGTTTGGTCTCAAGGGCAAGCGCCCGGTCAAGCTCCGCCTGAAAGCGCACATCTTTCGCCTTATAGCCCGGCGTATCGGCGTTGGCGATGTTGTCGGCGATCGCCTGTTGGCGAAGCGCAGCGTAGCGAAGCCCTTGTTCAAGCCAACCGATCGTCGCTGAAAAGAGCGCCAATGGAATCCCCTCTTTTCTCCTATTTTTCGACAATTTCTGCTAATTTTCATTTTACGGGAAAGAAAACCTAATGTATAGACGGAACTTGGTACTATTTTTCGAAGATGCCATGACAGAAAAACGATGCCAAAGATGTTTGTCAACAACAAAAAACCCGCCGGGCCAAAATACCCAGCGGGCTTAGGCAGCTATGCCGTTCAGCTTGATTTCAATTTTTCCAGTTCGCTTAAAAACTTGTCATTCAATACTTTAATGTACGTTCCTTTCATGCCGAGCGAGCGCGATTCGATGACGCCGGCGCTTTCAAGCTTGCGCAGGGCGTTGACGATCACCGAACGGGTGATGCCGACGCGGTCGGCGATTTTGCTGGCGACAAGCAGCCCTTCCGTTCCGTCAAGCTCTTCAAAAATATGTTCAATCGCCTCAAGTTCGCTGTAAGAAAGCGAGCTGATCGCCATTTGCACGACCGCCTTGCTGCGCGCTTCCTCTTCGATTTCTTCCGCTTTTTCACGCAAAATTTCCATGCCGACGACCGTTGCGCCATACTCGGCCAAAATCAGGTCATCGTTATCAAACTCGCGATCAAGGCGCGACAAAATAAGCGTGCCGAGCCGTTCGCCTCCGCCGTTGATCGGAACGATCGTCGTCAAACCGGTTTTGAACAAGTCACGATTTTCCACTGGAAACGCCGTATATTCGCTATTAATATCGATATTAGGGGACGTTTCCGTAATGTTGAACAATTTTTTCGTGTATTCTTCCGGAAACTGGCGCTCCTCAAGCATCCGTTTCATCCGTTCGTTTTCAATCGACTGTTTAATGGCGAAGCCAAGCAGTTTGCCGCGGCGGCTGACGACGAACACGTTCGCTTCAATGACATCGCAAAGCGTTTCCGCCATCTCTTTGAAATTGACCGGCCGCCCGGCTGCCTTCTGCAGCATGGCGTTGATTTTTCGTGTTTTCTCTAGCAAGTTCATCGAGTCCATCTCCTCCTCATAAAATAAATTCGCTCAAATCTTTGTTTTTGACGATGCTGCCGAGTTTTTGCTCAACGTATTGCGGCGTGATGACGACTTTGTCGAGCCCGATATCGGGCGCTTCAAACAGCAAATCCTCAAGCAGTTTTTCCAAAATCGTATGCAGCCGGCGCGCGCCGATGTTGTCGGTCGTCTGGTTGACTTCGAAGGCCACTTCGGCAATCTTACGAATAGCATCGTCAGAAAATTCAAGACTTATACCTTCTGTTGCCAAAAGTGCCTGATATTGTTTAATGAGCGCATTATTCGGCTCGACCAATATACTTACGAAATCGTCAACCGAAAGTTTCGCCAACTCGACGCGGATCGGAAACCGGCCTTGCAGCTCAGGGATCAAGTCGGACGGCTTCGCCATATGAAACGCGCCGGCGGCGATGAACAAAATATGGTCCGTTTTGACCGGTCCGTATTTCGTCATGACCGTCGATCCTTCGACGATCGGCAAGATGTCGCGCTGCACCCCTTCGCGCGAGACGTCGGCCGAGCCGGACACCGCCCCGCTGCGGGCAATTTTATCAATTTCATCGATAAAGATGATGCCCGACTGTTCGGCGAGGCGGACCGCCTCTTGCGTCACTTCATCCATGTCGATCAGTTTTTGCGCTTCTTCATTGATGAGCACCTTGCGCGCTTCACTCACTTTCAGGCGCCGCTTTTTGCGTCGCCGCGGCATCAGGCTGCTGAGCGCGTCTTGCATATTCACGCCCATCTGCTCAATGCCCGTCCCTTGCAAAAAGTCAAAGAGCATTGGCGTCTGCTCCTCAATTTCAATCGTGACCATCTCGTTTTCGAGCTGGCCGTTTGCCAGCTGCCAGGCGACTTGACGCCGTTTTTGCTCGATTTGTTCGTCCTCATGGCCGTAGCTGTTGTCCGACGGATTCCCTTGGCCGCCAAACAACAGCTCGAGCGGGTTTTTGATCGTTTGCTTTTGTTTGCCCGGAACGAGCAGTTCAACGAGCCGCTTGTTCGCCTGCTGCTCGGCCCGGTCTTTCACATCATTCATTTTCCGCTCTTTCACAAGCCTGACGGATGTTTCGACCAAATCGCGCACCATCGATTCGACGTCGCGCCCGACATAACCGACTTCCGTAAATTTCGTCGCCTCAACCTTGATAAACGGCGCGCCGACGAGCTTCGCGAGACGGCGGGCGATCTCCGTCTTCCCGACCCCGGTCGGGCCGATCATTAAAATGTTTTTCGGCATTACTTCATCGCGCAGTTTTTCATCGAGCAAACTGCGGCGGTACCGGTTGCGAAGCGCGATCGCCACCGCCTTTTTCGCCTCTTTTTGTCCGACGATAAACTGGTCGAGCTTCTCAACAATTTGCCGTGGAGTCAACGATTCCGCCATCATCGGCCTCCTCCTTTTTACAGCTCTTCGACAATAATATGGCTGTTCGTATAAACGCAAATGTCAGCGGCGATCTCCAGCGCCGCCTTCGCAATCTCCTTGGCGGTCATCGAGCCGCCGGCGTACTTCTTCAACGCACGCCCAGCAGCCAACGCATACTGACCGCCCGAGCCGATGGCGAGCATGCCGTCATCCGGTTCAATCACTTCCCCTGTGCCGGAAATCAGCAGCAAATGTTCCTTATCCATGACAATCAACATCGCCTCAAGGCGGCGCAGCACTTTATCGCTCCGCCACTCTTTCGCCAGCTCGACGGCCGCGCGCGGCAAGTTGCCGTTGACCTGTTCCAGCTTGCCTTCAAACATTTCAAACAGCGTAAACGCGTCCGCCACTGAGCCGGCAAAGCCGGCTAGCACTTTGCCTTGAAACAGGCGCCGCACTTTTTTCGCCGTATGCTTCATCACGACGGCGTTGCCGAACGTCACTTGGCCGTCGCCAGCCATCGCCGCTGCGCCGTTATGGCGGATGGCAAAAATCGTCGTTGCATGAAAGCGTTCCATCGCTTTCCCCTCCTTACATGCGGGCTATGCCCGCGGATGCGCCTGCAAATAAATATGTCGCAACCGGTCTTTCGTTACATGTGTATACACTTGCGTCGATGACAAATGCGCATGGCCGAGCAGTTCCTGCACCGAACGGAGATCGGCCCCTTCGTTGAGCAAATGAGTCGCAAACGTATGCCGAAGCACATGCGGGCTGATGTTTTGCGTCAGCGCAGCAGCTTCGACAATCCGATCCAAAATATGGCGCACTCCCCGAGGCGTGAGCGGATTGCCTCGGGCGTTGACAAATAAATAGCGGTGGTCCGCCCGCAGCTTTCTGGTCAGCTCGCGTCGGCCCCCATGAATATACCGTTCAAGCGCTTCGCGGGCCGGACGGCCAAACGGAACGTAGCGCTGCTTGTTTCCTTTGCCGTGAATGAGCACAGTTTCCGCAACAAAATCGACATCAGACAGCTGTATGTGACAACATTCACTAACCCGAGCGCCAGTCGCGTACAACAACTCAAGCAGCGCCGCATTGCGCTGGCCGAGGGCCGTATTTTCATCATTGACAAGAAACAACGCTTCTAATTCTTTCGGGTATAAAAAATTAGGAATTTTTTGCTCTTTCTTCGGCAGTGTCGCAAGCGCAAACGGATTTTCGGCCGCCCGCCCTTCGCGCATCAAAAATTTGTAAAAGCTGCGCAAACTGGAAATTTTACGGGCGACCGAACGGCTGGCCAAATGCTGGCCATACAGTTTCGTCAAATATAAGCGGACGTCGCTGTAGGCGACTTGGTCAAGCTCATTGATCCCTTCTTCGTTCATGAACTGGAAAAACTGCTCAATATCGCGCCGGTAGCACGCAATAGTATATTGTGAATAATTTTTCTCGATTTGTAAATATTCCATGAACAATTGTAACGCAAATGTCGCATTTTTCATCGCCTCACCCCGCAATGCCTCTACATCGTACCATATGATTGGTTGCAGCGCAACTATTTTTTTCTAAAATTCTGAATTGTGTTCAACACTCCGTTATGTTTCCGGCTGTTCTTCATAATCGCAGGCCGTGCATTGCACTTGCACGCCTTTTTTTAACTTTTTCTCGACAAGCAGGCCGCCGCATTTCGGGCATGGGCGGGCAAGCGGCTTATCCCAGGAGACAAAATCGCACTCCGGAAAGCGGCTGCAACCGTAAAAGATCCGCTTTTTCTTCGTGTTGCGCTCGACAATCTCTCCTTCATGGCACTTCGGGCATTTGACGCCGATTTGTTTGACGATCGGCTTCGTATGGCGGCATTCGGGAAAATTGGAGCAGGCGATAAACTTGCCGAAGCGGCCCATTTTGTACACCATCGGGCTGCCGCATATGTCGCAGTCGATCCCGGCCGGCTCGTCTTTAATCTCCACTTCGCGCATTTCTTTTTCCGCCACTTTCAACCTTTTCTCGAACTCGCGGTAAAACTCATCGACGACTTTGATCCATTCCACTTTTCCCTCTTCAATTTCATCCAGCTCTTTTTCCATTTTCGCCGTAAACTCGACATCGATGATTTCCGGGAAAAACTCTAGCATCAGCTCGACAACGATTTCCCCGAGCTCCGTCGGGACGAACCGTTTGTTTTCCAACACGACGTAGTTGCGTTTTTGGATCGTATCGAGCGTCGGGGCGTAGGTCGATGGGCGGCCGATGCCGAGCTCCTCCAACGTTTTGACAAGGCGCGCTTCCGTATAGCGCGGCGGCGGCTGGGTAAAGTGCTGCTTCGGGTCGACCGCCTCGCTCTTGACCGTCTCCCCTTCCGTCAAGTCCGGAAGAAGCCGGTCTTGCTCTTCCGCTTGATCGTCCGTCCCTTCAATATACACTTTCATAAACCCCGGAAACTTCACCGTCGAGCCGCTCGCGCGGAACACGACGCCGTTGTTTTCCAGCTCAACGCTCATGGTGTCGAGCACCGCCGCCGCCATCTGGCTGGCGATAAACCGTTCCCAAATGAGTTTATACAACCGAAACTGGTCGCGCGTCAAATATGGCTTCACGTTCTCCGGATCGCGAAACGCCGAGGTCGGGCGAATCGCCTCGTGGGCGTCTTGGGCGTTCGCGCTGTTCTTTTCTTTCCGCTTCTCCTGACTGACGTACGCCGCGCCGAATTTGGCCTCAATGTACGCTGCCGCCTCTTGCTGCGCCGTTTCGGCGATGCGCGTCGAATCGGTGCGCATGTACGTAATGAGCCCGACCGTTCCTTCGCTGCCGAGGTCGATCCCTTCGTACAGCTGCTGGGCGATCATCATCGTCTTTTTCGTGCGGAAATTCAGCTTGCGCGCCGCCTCCTGCTGCAGTGACGATGTGGTAAATGGGGGCACCGGGCTACGTTTTCGCTCCCGCTTTGTCACCGTTTTCACCGTAAACGCGGGCCCGCTCAAGCGGGCGAGCACCGCTTTGACGTCCGCTTCCGTTTTTAATTCCCGCTTTTCGCCGTCCATCCCGTAAAACGAAGCCGCAAACGCCTCATCCCCTTTTTGAAACGTCGCTTGAATCGTCCAATATTCTTCCGGCTGAAACTGGCGAATTTCTTTTTCCCGGTCGATGATCAGACGGAGCGCAACCGATTGGACGCGGCCGGCGCTCAACCCTTTTTTGACTTTTTTCCATAAGAGCGGGCTGATGTTGTAGCCGACGAGGCGGTCGAGCACGCGCCGCGCCTGTTGGGCGTCGACAAGATTCATGTTGATGGAGCGCGGCTGCTGGAACGACTGTTGAATGGCATCCTTTGTAATTTCATGAAAAACGACGCGGCAGTCTGAGTGAATGTCTAAATCGAGCATGTGGGCCAAATGCCAGGCGATCGCTTCCCCTTCCCGATCCGGGTCGGCGGCAAGAAACACTTTTTTCGCCTTTTTGGCCGCCGTTTTCAGCTCCTTAATCACCTGGCCTTTGCCGCGAATCGTAATATATTTCAATGCGTAGCCGCGGTCTATATCAACGCCCATCTGGCTTTTTGGCAAATCGCGAACGTGTCCCATCGAAGCTTTGACCGTATATTTTTTTCCTAAGTACCGCTCGATCGTCTTCGCTTTCGTTGGCGATTCGACGATAACCAAGTAGTCTGACATCCATCTTCCACCCCTAGGAAGTAAATTGAAATCTTCATTATTATTAATGATTATTGCCGCATTTGTCAAACATGATCATTATACGTACGGGAATTCGACGATGATGTCTTCCGCTTCCTGCACTAGTTTTGCCCCGTGCTGAATAAGCGTATTCGGCCCGGCTGCCTCGGCCGCCCCGATCGGACCGGGGACAGCAAACACTTCCCGCCCTTGCTCGAGCGCATACGCGGCGGTGATGAGCGAACCGCTTTTCCGTTTCGCTTGCACGACGAGCGTGCCGAGCGACAGTCCGCTGATGATGCGGTTGCGCGCCGGAAAGTGCCATGCCTGCGGCTTCGTTGCCGGCGGATGTTCGGCGATGACAAGCTGTTCATTCATCAAATAGCGGGCGAAGGGCCAGTGCGCTTTCGGGTAAACATGATCCAGCCCACCGGCGATGACGGCGATCGTCGTTCCGCCGTACTTGACGGCAAGCCGATGGGCATGAATGTCGATGCCGGCAGCCAGCCCGCTGACGATCGTCCATCCGGCGGCCGAAAGGGGCGGAACAAGCTTGTCAAGCGCTTCGAGCCCGTCTTTGGTCGGGCGCCGCGTGCCGACGATGCTGATCAACTTTGTTTGTTGAAGCAAGCCGGCGTTCCCTTTTGCATACAGCACCCATGGCGGCGCGTAAATATGCTTTAACAGCGGCGGATAGTGATCATCGAACACGGTTATGACGTGAATGCGGCGAGCTTGATACGTTTTGATGAGTCGGTAAAGATCAATGGAATGCAGGTCGCGGAAAAAAGCGGCGAATTGTTGAGAAGTAAGCGGAACGAGCGGGCGAAGGGATTGAGGGGGCATGGAAAATGGAGCGGCAAGCGTCGGGTCCGCGTCAAGCAGAGAGCGGATCGTCTTCCAGCCGGCTCCGCGGCAATGGTGAAGATGAATGAGCCGGTCGCGAACTGTATCGTACATACCATTCTCCTTTCTGCGTCAATGGCAAACAGCGCCCCGCACGGCAACGTGCGGGGCCCCATGTTAATGCGTTTTGCATTTTTCGTATAAACCGCGCTCTTTCAAGACCGAAATGAGCGTTTCGCCGATGACGGCCGGCGTTTCCGCTACTTTGATGCCGCATTCGGTCATTTTCTTGATTTTTTCCGCCGCCGTGCCTTTGCCGCCGGAAATGATGGCGCCGGCATGGCCCATCCGTTTGCCCGGAGGCGCCGTTTGCCCGCCGATAAAGCCGACGACCGGCTTCGTCATGTTCGCTTTCACCCATTCGGCCGCTTCTTCTTCCGCCGTGCCGCCGATTTCGCCGATCATAATGACCGCGTACGTCTCCTCGTCTTCGTTAAACGCCTTCAGCACATCGATGAAGTTCGTGCCGTTGACCGGGTCGCCGCCAATGCCGACCGCCGTCGATTGGCCGATGCCGGCTTGCGTCAATTGGTGAACCGCTTCATACGTCAGCGTGCCGGAGCGCGAGACGATGCCGACGTGCCCTTTTTTATGGATGTAGCCCGGCATAATGCCGATTTTGCACTCTTCCGGCGTAATGACGCCCGGGCAATTCGGGCCGATGAGGCGAGTCTTTTTCCCTTCCATGTACCGCTTCACTTTCACCATATCGAGCACCGGAATGCCTTCGGTGATGCAGACGACAAGATCAAGCCCGGCGTCGACCGCTTCCATAATGGCGTCTGCAGCAAACGCCGGCGGAACGTAAATGACCGAGGCGTTCGCGCCTGTTTTTTCGACCGCTTCGGAAACGGTGTCAAACACCGGCACGCCTTCGACTTCCGTGCCGCCTTTGCCCGGCGTAACGCCGCCGACAATGTTCGTGCCGTATTCAATCATCTGTTTTGTATGAAACAGCCCTTGCGAACCGGTAATCCCTTGTACGATCACTTTCGTATCTTTATTGACAAAAACGCTCACGTGTCTCCCTCGCTTTCTTAACGTACTAGCTCGACGATTTTTTGCGCGCCGTCCGCCATCGATTCCGCCGCCGTAATGTTCAAGCCCGATTCTTCTAAAATCTTTTTCCCGAGCTCGACGTTCGTGCCCTCAAGACGGACGACAAGCGGAAGCGTGAGGCCGACTTGCTTCGTCGCTGCGACGATGCCGCTCGCGATGACATCGCATTTCATAATGCCGCCGAAAATGTTGACGAAAATGCCTTTCACGTTCGGGTCCGACAAAATGATTTTGAACGCTTCCGTCACTTTTTCCTCGCTGGCGCCGCCGCCGACATCGAGGAAGTTGGCCGGCTCGCCGCCGTAATATTTGATGATGTCCATCGTCGCCATCGCCAAGCCGGCGCCGTTGACCATGCAGCCGATGTTGCCGTCAAGGGCGATGTAGTTCAAGTCGTATTTCGATGCTTCAACCTCTTTCGGATCTTCTTCGTCCAAATCGCGGTATTCGAGCACGTCCGGGTGGCGGTACAACGCGTTCGAATCAAAGTTCAGCTTCGCGTCAAGCGCCATCACCTTGCCGTCGCCGGTGACGACAAGCGGGTTGATTTCGGCGATCGAGCAGTCTTTGTCGACAAACACTTGGTACAAGCCCATCATAAATTTGACCGCTTGGTTGACGAGATGCTTCGGAATGTTGATGTTGAACGCCAAGCGGCGCGCTTGGAACGCCTGCAGCCCGACGGCCGGGTCAATGTACTCTTTGAAAATTTTCTCCGGCGTTTTCGCCGCGACTTCTTCGATTTCCGTGCCGCCTTCTTCCGAGCCCATCAACACGACGCGCGAGGTGGCGCGGTCGACGACAAGGCCGATATAGTATTCTTTTTGGATGTCGCACCCTTCTTCAATCAACAGCCGTTTCACTTCTTTTCCTTCCGGGCCGGTTTGGTGGGTGACGAGCACTTTGCCGAGCAGTTCGCTGGCGTATGTACGGACTTCCTCTAAGCTTTTCGCCACTTTCACCCCGCCCGCTTTGCCGCGCCCGCCGGCATGAATTTGCGCCTTGACAACGCATACCGGCGTGCCGAGCGCTTTGGCGGCTTCCACTGCTTCATCAACCGTGAACGCGACGCGGCCGTTCGGCACGCTTACGCCATAGCTTCGCAAAATTTCTTTTGCTTGGTATTCATGAATGTTCATGCGCCAACCTCCTATGTATGAAACTGAAAAAGTCTTAGCGCTTTCATTTTATACCTAACATTTCCCGCTTGTCCACCGTTTCGCCGCAAAATTGAGAAATTAGGAGATTGGAAAATCATCCCTTTTCCCCCTCCGTTTCCTGTTTCGCCGCCTGATCCAGCTGATAAAGGAACGCAAACAACTCCGCCACAACCGCATACAGCGCTTCCGGAATCGTGTTATCGATTTCCACTTTGCTGAGAAGTTCAACGAGCGACGGGTCCTTTCGAATCGGCACGCCATGCTGTCGGGCGGCAGCGATGATCGCTTCCGCCGCCGTTCCCGCTCCCTTCGCTTTCACGACAGGCGCTTCGTGAACCGCCGCGTCATAGGACAGGGCGACCGCTTTTTTCCGCTCCTCGCTCATACGCGCCAATCCACCTCGCTGCTGCAGCCGGCAAACGGCAGCACGGAAGGGGCCGGGGGACTAGCTTCGGCCGCTTTCACATCAATGCCCGACAGCAGATAACCGTGCGCCTGAAGACGCTCTTTCACCAGCGGGGCAAAGCGATGAGCGAGCTCCGGCAGCCTCGGATCATCGTGAAAAAGGGAAATGTGGACGATCCGCCGCTGCACACGCATATCGATCAAAATCCCGCCCAGTTGTTCGAGCGTGACGCTGCAAACGATGCGGCTATAATCGGGATCAAGCGCCCCTCCATCCTTCCGCCGCCCTTGCCAATAAACCGAAAAATCGTGGTTGCGCCCGCCCAGCGGCAAAGGAAAAGAAATCCAAATGTGCCCGACAGGCCCATCGCTTCCGGCGATGACGGCCATTCCGTCAAGGCGGTCAAGAAACGCTTCCGCCGCGGCTTCTGCCTCTTTGCTTCCCGCTCCGCCGAGCAGATGAAGAAGCAGCCGTCTCAACGAAGGAGCCATCGGCGGCGCGCCTCTTGTTTTCAACGCTTCGGCGAGCATCGCCTCATCCTCAAGCCCGAGGCGGCCAGCGATCCGCCTCAACCAATGAAACAGCGACAGCGCCGGGTCGCCGGCCGTGCGGACAGACGTCCACAGCTTCGCTTCCGCCTCTGACAGCGCACCGCTTTTGCAGGCGGCATCGACAGCGGCAAAGCGCGCGAAAAACGCTTCCTCGTCCGTCAGGCCGAGCAGCTTCCCGACTTCAGCAAACTGCCGCTGCTGCATGGCGTTCTGAATGGCGGCCATCCGCCCTGCCGGCAGCGGAACAAGCCCGAGGCGGAAAAGAAGCGCATGAGCCGGCCCCTCCGCTCCTTCTTCCGCTGTCAACAACAGGCGCACCGCTGCCTCATAGGCGAACAGCGGCGGCGAAAGAAGACGGTCGGCCGCCTGCTTGAACACCGGCGCCATCGGGCCTGAAGAACGTTCAGTGAACATCGCTTTTAGCCTTTCAAGCTGCACTGCGAGCGGCTCTCCGGTCCGCGCCGCCCACAGTGCGCGAAATACGGCGGGAGACGGCGGGAGGCGGCGGTGGAACAAATAAGCAAGCACCTCCTCTGCGTCGGCTGGCCGGCCGGTTTTCTGCACCGCTGCGGCCAGTTCCGCCGCTTCTTCTTTCGTTACGGCCGCGCCTGCCTTCAGCGCTTGGCGAAGCACCGGGAGCGCGGCCTCGGGCAGCTTCCACGCCTGCTGCCATCGGCGGACGACATCTTCACGGGGAACCGCCTGCTCCGGTTCGGAAAGCGCGACCGCTTTCCAGTAAACGTTGCTGCCGCTTTCCTTGATTTCAAACAAGTACGTGCGCCCGGCGGCAAGCGGCGCCTCGAGGCGGGCGCGCACGAGGCGGCCGCCGGTGCGGACAAGCGCTGTCCGCTCCCCCGTCTCCGCCTCTTCCACCCGCTCGATTCGGCCGACAACCGCCTGCCCCGGCCGAAACTGTCCGCTTGACGCCGCATCACGGACGGCGGCTACAGGAACGGTTCGTTCCATCCGCTCCACCATTTTGCTTTCCTCCTTTCGTCCCGGCCCGCATCCCAGCCGTGGGGCCGGCTAATTTTCAACGCCCGCCGCTTCCTTTACCGGCGCGAACGAGCGGCGGTGCTCCGGCGTTATGCCGTAACGGCGGATCGCCTCGAGATGCTCCGGCGTCCCGTAGCCCATATGGCGGGCAAACCCGTACTGCGGATAGCGGCGGTCGAGCTCTTTCATCAGCCGGTCGCGCGTCACTTTGGCCATAATGGAAGCCGCGGCGATCGAAGCGCTGTTGGCATCGCCTTTCACCAGGCGCCGCTGCGGCAGCGCGCACGGCACCGCCATCGCATCAACGAGCAAGTAGTCAGGCGGCGGCGACAGCGCGCTGACCGCCTTTGCCATCGCCTGTTTCGTCGCCTCGTAAATATTCCGCTCATCAATTTCCGCCGCACTGACAATGCCGATGCCGACCGCAACCGCACACGCCTCAATTTGCGCAAACAACGCCTCGCGCTTGGCTGCTGTCAGCCGTTTCGAATCGTCAAGCCCTGGCAAGTAGGCGTCAGGCGGCAAAATGACCGCCGCCGCGACGACCGGGCCAGCAAGCGGCCCGCGCCCGGCCTCGTCAATGCCGGCGATTCGTTCGATGCCGGCGGCGTACAGTTCACGCTCATAGCGCATCAACTCCTCCCAACGCCGCCGCATCGCTTTTTCCCGCTCTTTTTGTTTCACAAAACGGGCAAGCAGCGCCTGCACGCTTTTCCGTTCATCGCGCCGCAGCATCTCCCAGCGCGGGTCATCCTCGCCGCCAAGCTCCGGAAGCAGCGCTTCGATTTCTTTTACCGTGTACTCCTTCATGTTTCTCTCCCTTTTCTACTTATACTATCGGCCATGTTCAGCCGGCTGTGAAGCAAAAAACGCCCGCCGGACGCCATTACGTCCAGGAAGCGGGCGTTTCAAAACTCAACCGTCCTAATTTTTCGGTGCGAATGTCGTATAAGACAATGTCAGCGACCTTGTCATAGTCAATGCCGCCGCCCGCTGTCAGGCAGCCGCGCCGCCGGCCGATGGCGTCAAATAAGGCGACGATGTCATCGGGGATGCTGTCAAGGCGGTAGCGCTCCGACAGCCGTTCCGGATAATGGACTGACAAAAAGCGGAGCGCATAGGCAGCGACGTCTTGCAAGTTCAAAATTTCATCTTTGATCGCTCCGGTGACCGCGAGCTTGAAGCCGACGTCTTCATCCTCGAACTTTGGCCATAAAATCCCTGGCGTATCAAGCAGCTCCATTTCTTTGCCGACTTTGATCCATTGCTGGGCTTTCGTCACCCCCGGCTTATCGCCGGTTTTGGCGATATGGCGGCCGGCGAGCCGGTTGATGAGCGTCGATTTGCCGACATTCGGGATGCCGACAATGAGCGCCCGCACGGGGCGTGGATTTTTAATGCCCTTCGCCCGCATTTTCTCAAATTTCTCTTTTACCATTTCTTTGGCAATGAAAGCGATTTGCCTGACCCCCGTCCCGCTTTGCGCATCGATGGCGATGGCTGTTCGGCCTTGGCCGCGGAAATAGCGGATCCATTGCTCAGTCACGGCCTCATCGGCCATATCCGCCTTATTGAGCAAAATGAGGCGCGGCTTTTGTCCGAGAATGTCATCGATCATCGGGTTGCGCGATGACATCGGCAAACGGGCGTCAAGCAGCTCAAACGCTACGTCGATCAACTTTAATTTTTCTTGCACTTCCCGCTTCGCTTTTGCCATATGGCCGGGAAACCATTGAATCACTGTCATTGGCATCACCTGCCTCGTTTATTTCACAATCCGGGCGTCAGAAAGCGGCCAATACACAAGATTCGCCTTGCCAACGACTTTTGACATCGGAATGAAGCCGATATGGCGGCTGTCTTTGCTGTATCGGCGATTGTCGCCCATGACGAACAAATGCCCTTCCGGCACCGTGCTCCGCCCGGTCAATTCCTCAAGTGTAAACGGCTCGGTCAGCGGCCCGTCGGCAACCTGCTTTTTATATTCGTCCAAATACGGCTCTTTATACGGTTTGCCGTTTACGTACAAGGTATCATTTTTGTACTCGATCCGGTCGCCCGGCAAGCCGATCACCCGTTTAATATAGTCTCTCCCTTCCTCGGCATGAAACACAATAATATCGAAACGATGCGGCATGCCGATTTTGTAGGCCAACTTATTGACAATCATCCGCTCGTGATTATGTAACGTCGGCCTCATCGAATAGCCGTCGACGATAATCGGGGCAAAAATAAAGTAGCGGATGCCCCCGGCCAACAGCACCGCAACAACAATGGCTTTCAGCCATTCGCGCCATTCGCTTTTTTTCTCTTCCATCGTTCTCCCACCTACATGATCATTTGTCCGTTCGGCTGATCGATAGTGAAAAAAGGAGCTTGAAAGCAAGCTCCTTTTCCGCTGTGATCCACCGTTGCCCGTTATTGGGCCGTTTTTTCTTTAATGCGCGCCGCTTTGCCGCGAAGTTCACGCAAGTAGTACAATTTCGCACGGCGAACTTTCCCGCGGCGGATGACTTCCAATTTTGCGATTTTCGGCGTATGCACCGGGAATGTGCGCTCAACGCCGACGCCATAGGACACTTTGCGGACGGTGAACGTTTCGCTGATGCCCGCTCCGCGCCGTTTGATGACGACACCTTCAAACACTTGGATGCGTTCGCGGTTGCCTTCCACAACTTTCACGTGGACGCGCACCGTGTCGCCCGGGCGGAAATCCGGCAAGTCGGTCCGCAATTGTTCTTTCGTGATCTCTTGGATTAAATGATGCATCATTTTCCACTCCTTCCACAGATGTTCATGCCAATGCGTTTGATCATTGCAGCGGAACATCGTTTTCCGTCCTTAAGCGGACTGCTTCAGTCACACAAAAGATATGATAGCATAAACGCCGGGCGCAAGCAATAGTTATTCGCATTGAGAGCCGCTGTTTTCCGTTTCGCGTTCATGTTCCCACTCTTTCAGCCATTGCTTTTGTTTCTCGGTGAGCGGATAGCCGGCGAGCAAATCCGGGCGGCGCAAAAACGTGCGCCGGAGCGACTCCTTCTCGCGCCATTCGGCAATGAGCTGGTGGTTCCCGGAAAGCAAAATGTCCGGCACTTTCATGCCGCGAAAGTCGGCTGGCCTTGTGTATTGCGGATACTCCAGCAGGCCGGAACTGAACGAGTCGTCAACCGGCGACGCTTCGTTGCCGAGCACGCCGGGCAGCAGGCGGACGACGCTGTCGACGATGACCATGGCGCCGAGCTCCCCGCCTGTTAAAATGTAATCGCCGATCGAAATTTCATCGGTCGCCAAATATTGGCGGATGCGCTCATCATATCCTTCGTAATGGCCGCAAATAAGCACCAAATGCTCTTCTTGGGCGAGCTCTTCTGCCTTTTTTTGCGTGTAGCGCTCGCCTTGCGGGCAAAGCAAAATAATGCGCGCGCCAGGCGAGCCGGCTGTCACATGTTCCACCGCGTCGAAAATCGGCTGCGGCTTCAGCACCATGCCGGCGCCGCCACCGTACGGGTAATCATCAACCGTCTTATGCTTGTTGTCGGCAAATTCGCGGAAGTCAACAAGCCGGATGTCCACCGCCCCTTTTTCTTGCGCCTTCTTTAAAATCGACTCATTCAATACGCCGGAAAACATGTCGGGAAACAGCGTCAAAATATCGATCCGCATCATTCAAGCAGCCCTTCCATCGGTCGGATGATGATCGTTTTTTGCGCCGGATCGACGCGAAGAACGACTTCGTCGATGTACGGAATGAGCGCATCGGTGCCGTCGCCGCGCCGGACGACCCAGACGTCGTTCGCCCCCGGCGTTAAAATTTCCCTGACCGTGCCGATCGTTTCTCCTTCTTCCGTTACGACGGTACAGCCGATGATTTCATGGAAATAATACTCGCCTTCCGCGAGTTCACCAAGCTGGCTTTCCGGCACTTTCAGCATCGCTCCTTTAAACGGTTCGACATCGTTGATGCTGTCATAGCCTTCAAACGACAGCAAGTCGAACGATTTATGGACGCGATGGCTTTTCACCGTCACTTCGATCGGCTCGCTGTCGCGTTCGCGGAAAATGTACAGCTTGTTTCCTTTTTTGTATCGCTCTTCCGGAAAATCGGTGCGGGAAATGACGCGCACTTCGCCGCGAATGCCGTGCGTATTGACGATTTTGCCGACGTTAAACCATCGTTCCATTCTTTGCTCCCTCCTTAGCGAATCTCTTTCACGACGCCGTCTTCAACGATAATGGCGCGCGTTTTCGTCACCTCTTCCCAGCGGTCGCCGACGTTCACCTCAATGAGCGCCTCGACTTCCCGCTCTTTCAATTCACTTCCTAACGATAGCATATGTAACTGTTCAAGCTGAAACTCAAGCAGCTTGATTTTCTCCATCCGGTCGTCGATTTCTTTGGCAAAATATTGCTTTACAAGACTAGCCGGGTATTTCCCGCTTTTTTCCATCCGCTTTTGCTCGAAGCGAAGCTGGCCGCACTCGCGCTCCAACTGCTGCTTGCGCGCCGCAAATGCCGCCGCAAGCTCTTGTTTGCTCCGCTCGGTGACAACTTGCCGCACTTCGACCGTTTGAATGAGCTTCATCCCCATCCCCCTTTACGGCGATATCAAAAAAGGGAGAGGAACATCCTCACCCTTTTTCTTTCACGTGCACAATCACCCGCTTGGGCGATCCAGCGGCGGCGGCATAGACGACCGTGCGGATCGCATGGATCGTCCGTCCTTGTTTGCCGATCACTTTGCCGATATCGTCATCGTGCACCGACAGTTCATAGATGACGGCCGTCTCTTCCTCACGGGTTTCGACCGCCACCGCCTCCGGATGATCGACAAGCGCCTTGACGATCGTTTCAATGAGCGGTTTCATGTGCATCCCGCTTATTTGCCGTATTTCAAGTTATGGAACTTCTCTAAAATGCCTTGTTTCGACAGCAAGCTGCGCACCGTGTCGGACGGTTTGGCACCGTTTTGCAGCCATTTGAGCGCCAGCTCTTCATCGATTTTGATTTCAGCTGGCTCCGCAACCGGATTGTATGTGCCGATCGTTTCAATGAAGCGGCCGTCGCGCGGCGAGCGGGAATCCGCCACAACAATGCGGTAAAACGGTTTTTTCTTTGCGCCCATGCGTTTTAAACGAATTTTTACTGCCATAGTTTGTACGCACCTCCGTATAGTGTTCACACAAGATAGTATATTAACAATTCTTTTTCCGTTTGTAAAGGTTTTTCGCTTAACAGAACATCATTTACATAAATGGGAAGCGAAATCCTTTTTTCTTCCCTTTGGGCATATTCGTCATCATTTTCATCATTTTTTTCATGTCATCAAATTGCTTGAGCAGCCGGTTGACGTCTTGCACGGTCGTGCCGCTCCCTTTGGCGATCCGCCTTTTGCGGCTAGCGTTGATGATTTCCGGATGCATTTTCTCCTCTTTCGTCATCGAGCGGATGATCGCTTCGACGCGGGCGATTTGCTTTTCATCGACTTGAATGTTGGAAAGCCCTTTGATTTTATTGGCTCCCGGCAGCATTTTAATCAGTTCGTCAAGCGGTCCGAGCTTGCGCACTTGGCCGAGCTGCTCCAAAAAGTCGTCAAGCGTGAAGGTGGCCGTGCGCATTTTTTGTTCGAGCTCTTTCGCCTTCTCCTCATCAACGGCGGCCTGCGCTTTTTCAATGAGCGTCAAGACATCGCCCATCCCTAAAATGCGGGACGCCATCCGCTCCGGATGAAACGGCTCGAGCGCATCCAGTTTTTCGCCCATCCCGGCGAACTTGATCGGCGCTCCCGTCACGGCGCGAATCGACAGCGCCGCCCCGCCGCGCGTGTCGCCATCGAGCTTCGTCAAAATAACGCCGGTGATGCCGAGCTGTTCATGGAAGCTTTGCGCGACATTGACGGCGTCTTGACCGGTCATGGCGTCGACAACGAGGAAAATTTCGTCCGGCTTGACCGCCTCTTTCATTTGCTTCAGTTCATCCATGAGCGCCTCATCAATGTGAAGGCGGCCGGCCGTGTCGATCAGCACATAGTCGTAATGCTCTTCTTTCGCCCGCTCGAGCGCCTGTTTCGCGATCTCGACTGGATTGGCGTCCTCGCCGAGCGAAAAGACAGGAACGTTCAGCTGTTTGCCGAGCGTCTCCAGCTGCTTGATCGCCGCCGGGCGGTAGACGTCAGCAGCGACCAGCAGCGGCTTCCGGTTATGGCGCTTGCGCAGCAAGTTGGCGAGCTTCCCGGTCGTTGTCGTCTTCCCAGCCCCTTGCAGGCCAACCATCATGACGACCGTCGGCGGCTTTTTGGCGACCGCGATTTTGCTCTGTTCGCCGCCCATTAACGCCGTCAGCTCCTCTTTGACCACTTTAATCACCTGCTGGCCCGGCGTCAAGCTTTTCATCACTTCCTGCCCGACGGCCCGTTCGCTCACCCGTTTGATGAAATCTTTGACGACTTTAAAGTTGACGTCAGCCTCGAGCAAAGCGAGGCGCACTTCGCGCATCATCTCTTTGACATCCGCTTCGGTGACTTTCCCTTTGCCGCGGATGCGGTTCATCACCTGCTGCAAACGTTCGGACAATCCTTCAAACGCCATGGCGGCCACCCCCTTTTTTTAATCAAGTTCATCCAGCTCGCGGACAAGCGCCGCCAATTCGGCGTCAGCGCCGTAATGCCGGCTGATGTAGTCTTTCAGCCGCTCGATGGCCTGCCGCCGCTGTTCATATTTTTGCAGCAGCCCGAGCTTCTCTTCATACTGCTCAAGCATCGCTTCTGTGCGCCGGATGTTATCGTACACCGCCTGGCGGCTCACCTCATATTGTTCAGCAATTTCCCCGAGGGAGTAGTCGTCCAAGTAGTACAGCGCCATGTAATTGCGCTGTTTCGGCGTCAGCAGCGCGTGATAAAAATCATACAAATAGTTCATGCGCATCGTTTTTTCGAGCACCGAACGCTCCCTCCCCCGTTGTTAAGTAAATTCCCTTTACAAGTGAGTGTACTTTGTTTTCCGGCTCTTGTCAAGATGAGGACGATTTTTCCCCCCATAAAAGCAAGGCTGGGGCGCGGTTGGCCGCCAGCCTGGCGGGAAAACACGGATGCAGGCCGCGCCGATGCCGTACGAGCCGCTAAACGGCATGCAACTGGCCAACTAGCCGTTATTGTTCATCGAACAAACCGGCAAACAGTCCGTATACATATTTTTCTGCATCAAACGGCTGCAAATCATCCATCTTTTCGCCGAGGCCGACGAATTTCACCGGGATGGCCAGCTCGTTGCGAATGGCGAGCACGATGCCGCCTTTTGCCGTTCCGTCGAGCTTTGTCAACACGATGCCGGTCACATCGGTCACTTCTTTAAACAGCTTCGCCTGACTCATCGCATTTTGCCCGGTCGTCGCATCAAGCACAAGCAGCACTTCATGCGGAGCGCCCGGGATTTCGCGGCTGATGACGCGCTTCACTTTTTCAAGCTCTTTCATTAAGTTCACTTTGTTTTGCAGCCGCCCGGCTGTGTCGCACAACAACACGTCAACGCTGCGTGCTTTTGCCGCCTGAATAGCGTCGTACATAACGGCCGCCGGGTCGGAGCCGGCCGCCTGCTTAATGACATCGACCCCAACGCGTTCGCCCCATACTTCCAACTGCTCGATCGCTCCGGCGCGGAATGTGTCGCCTGCGGCCAAGAGCACCGATTTCCCTTCCGATTTCAGCTTATGCGCCAGTTTTCCGATCGTCGTCGTCTTGCCAACGCCGTTGACGCCGACGAACAATATGACCGTCAGCCCTCCTTCTTGCATATTCAAGGCGGAAAGCTCGTTGTCATCGGCGCCGGCGCGGTAAATGTCAATCAGTTTTTCCGCGATCACGTCGCGCATTTGCGCCGAATCTTGAATGTTGCGGCGCTTCACTTCCATTTTCAGCTCATCGACCAGTTCCATGACGGTCGCCACGCCGACGTCAGCGGCGATTAAAATTTCCTCCAGCTCTTCGAAAAATTCCTCATCGACTTTCCGGTAGCGGGCGATCAAGTCGTTCACTTTCCCGGCGAGTGAATCGCGCGTTTTCGACAGCCCTTCCTTAAACTTTTCCGTGACGGCATCCGCCTGTTTTGTCCACTTTTCTTTCAACTTTTGAAAAAAGCCCATCGAGGCTCCTCCTTTCTATGACGACACGAGTTGCTTGGAGTCTTCCAAACGGACGGAAACGAGCTTCGAGACGCCCGATTCTTGCATCGTGACGCCATACAGCACGTCCGCCTCTTCCATCGTCCCTTTCCGGTGGGTGATGACGATAAATTGCGTATCGCGGCTGAACCGCTTCAAATATTGGGCGTAGCGCTGCACGTTCGCTTCATCAAGCGCCGCCTCGACTTCATCGAGGACGCAAAACGGCACTGGGCGCACTTTTAAAATCGAGAACAAAAGGGCGATCGCCGTCAACGCCCGCTCACCGCCTGAAAGCAGGCTTAAGTGCTGCAGCTTTTTCCCCGGTGGCTGGGCGACGATCTCCACCCCGGTTTCAAGCAAGTCGTTCGGGTCAGTCAGGCGCAAATCGGCGCGCCCGCCGCCGAACAGCTCGCGGAACACCTCGCCGAAATGAGCGCGGATTTGTTCGAACGTTGAAAAAAACCGTTTTTTCATTTCCTCGTCCATTTCGTCGATCACTTGATGGAGCGTCGCTTTCGCCTCTTCCAAATCGGCTTTTTGCTCGCTCAAAAAACGGTGCCGTTCGGAAACGCGCTCATATTCATCGATCGCTCCTAAATTGACGGTGCCGAGCTCATCGATGGCGCGCTTGATCAGCTTCACTCGCTTGCGCGCCTCTTCGGCCCCGATTTCAAGCGGATAGGCCAAACGGGCCGCCTCAAACGACATTCCATACTCTTCGCCAAGCCGGGTGAGCAAGTTATCAAGCTCAACGTCCAGCCGGTTCAACTTCACTTCTTCGTCTTTGACCACATCGACAAGCTGTTTATGCTGGCGCTTCGCTTCTTTCCATTCCCGCTCCAAATGCTCAAGCCGGCCTTGGCAGTCAAGCCGCTGTTCGCGGCGGCTGGCGATGAGTTCAATCGTTTTTTGCTTGTCTTCTAGCTTTTGCTGCCGCTGTTGCTCCAGTTCGTCCTCGTTCCAGGACGGCGCGTTCATTTCGGCGGCAAGGGCGGCGCGCTCCCGTTCGGCTGCTTCGAGCTCGCGGGCCGTTTCAGCCAATTCCGTTTCAAGCTCCTCCACTGTCCGCCGCGCGTGTTTCACCCGTTCTTTCGTCTCGGCCAAAGCGACTTTTTGTTCTGTGATCGCGGCTTGCAGCGCTTCTTTTGTCGTTTGCTCCGTCTGTTTTTGCGCCTGCAGCCGGCTGATGTCGTCGTCAATCGCTTGCAGCTTTCCGGCAAGCTGCTCAAGCTGTCTGTCAACGGCGACGAGACGGCGGTTGAGTTCCGCCGCTTCACGCTCATCGTTCGCTTTTTCTTCATCGTACAGCGCGAGCCGCTCGTCGATCCGCTTTTTTTGCCAGTCGAGTTCGCGTTGTTCGTCTTTTTGCGCCTGCAACGACTGCTGCAGCGCCGCCATCTTCTCTTGCAGCGCAGCCGCCTCCCGTTCCCGCTCCGCCCGCTCTCGCTCTTTCCCTGCGATATCGCGCTCGAGCCGGGCGATCGTTTCATCCATTTCACGCAATTTGGCAGCCATCGCCTCGAGCTCGCGGGCTCGGCCCAACAGCGAAGCCGTCTTTTTCGCCGCCCCGCCGCCGGTCATCGCGCCGCCCGGACTGACGACATCGCCGTCAAGGGTGACGAGCCGATAGCGGTACTGAAGGAGTTTGGCGAGTTCATTGGCTCCTTTTAAGTCCGCCGTGACGATGACGTGGCCAAGCAAATGGGCGATCGCCGCCTGGTGGGCGCGATCGTACTCGACCAGCTCGCTTGCGATGCCGACAAACGCCGGATGGCCGCTGATCATCGCCCGCTCCCGCTCCGACAGGGCGCGCGCTTGAATGACGTCAAGCGGCAAAAACGTCGCCCGCCCATGGCCGTTCGCTTTCAAATAGTGGATGGCTTGCCGCGCCGCCGCTTCGCTGTCGACGACGATGTGCTGCATCGCGCTGCCGAGCGCCGTTTCGAGCGCCGTTTCGTAGCGGTCCGGCACGCGGATCAGCTCGACGATTGCGCCATGAATACCGGGAAGCCGGTCGCGCGCTTTTAATACTTCCTTCACCCCTTGGAAAAAGCCGGCATAATCGTGTTGCATCTCTTCCAGCCATTGCTTGCGCGCTTTTGTTTGCTGCCGGTATTGACGCGCCTGCTGCAAAAGCGACTCATTCCGTTCGAGCTCCGCCTTTTGTGCCGCAAGTGCGGCCGTCATATGAGCCAGCTTCCCGCTCGTCTCAGCGATGGCTTGTTCAAGGCGGGACTGCTCAGCGCGCGAAGCCGCCAGTTTTCGTTCTATCTGCTCGCGTTCAGCAAGATGGTGGCGGTTCGCTTCGTCGAGCGCCGCCCGCTTGGCCTGCAGCTTGCCGATCGCCTGCTCCACATGCGTGCGCTCGTTTTTCAACGCCGCTTGTTCGTGGACAAGGTCGATATAATCGCCCTTTCGCCGCTCGATCTCCTCCTCAAGATCAACCTCATACTCGGAAAGCGACATTTGTTTCTCTTTCAGCTCTTTCTCCAGCGCCGCGGCAGCGCCCTCAAGCCGGGCGAGCTCAGCCCGCTCTGCACGGAGCCGTTCGGCCAGGCGGCGCTGTTTCGCCGTTAAAGCGGCGGCAGTCTCCTCAAGCTGCTCTTTCCGCTTTTCTGCATTTTTTTTCCTCTCTTTTAACACTTCCTTCCGGCCTTCGAGTTTTTCAAGCTCCTCGCTTGCCAACAGCAGCACTTGCTGCAGGCCGTCGATCGACTCGTCAATGGCCGCCATTTGGTCGCGCAGCTGTTCGATATGGGCTTCCATTTTGTGCAGCGCCGCCGCCAGCGCTCCTTCCTCTTGCTGGTGCCGATCAAGCGCTTCCTTCAGTCCGCTCCATTGCCGGTGCAGCTCCTCGATGTCGTGCACCATAAGCGCCACTTCAAACCGCTCGAGCTCCTCGCGTTTTTCCAAATACTCTTTGGCGATTGACGCCTGCATCCGAAGCGGTTCAAGCTGCTGTTCGAGCTCATGCAAAATGTCGTTGACGCGATGCAAGTTGTCTTGTGTTTCCGCAAGTTTTGTTTCCGCCTTTTTTTTGCGCAGCTTGTATTTCAAGACACCGGCCGCTTCTTCAAAAATCGTACGCCGCTCTTCCGGCTTGCTGCTTAAAATTTCTTCGACCCGGCCTTGGCCGATGATCGAAAACGCCTCCTTGCCAAGCCCGGAGTCCAGAAACAAATCGACAATATCTTTTAAGCGGCACGGCTGGCGGTTGATGAAAAACTCGCTTTCCCCGGAGCGGTAAACGCGCCGGGTGATGCTCACCTCTTGATACTCAAGCGGCAAAAAGCCATCTTCGTTGTCGAGCGTGATCGTCACTTCGGCGACATTCAGCGGCTTGCGCGAGTCGCTGCCGGCGAAAATGACGTCTTCCATTTTTGCCCCGCGCAGCGATTTCGCCGACTGCTCGCCGAGCACCCAGCGGATCGCGTCGGTAATGTTGCTTTTGCCGCTTCCGTTCGGGCCGACAACCGCCGTGACACCGGGGACAAAATCAATCGATACGCGGTCGGCGAATGATTTGAAGCCGATCACATCTAACCGTTTCAGGAACATGATACAATGCTTCACCATCTTTCCGCTTTGATCTCGGCCCGCCGGAGCGGACCGGGACAGGCTGCTGTTTTCAATATACCACCACAGTGCGTCGAGAAAAAATGTTCATACAAAAAGACTGACGTAAAAGCGCCAGCCTTCTATGGCCGCTCGGCAGCCCGCAGCGTCTCAAGCGCCATTTGTGCCGCATGCTGCTCGGCTTCCTTTTTGGAGCGGCCGACACCGATGCCGAGCTCTTGGCCGTTTAACGCCACGCGGGCGACGAACTCTTTGTTGTGGGCCGGTCCTTTTTCTTCCAAAATGGTGTATTCAAGCGTCCCGCTGCCGTCGCGCTGCACGAGTTCCTGCAGCTGGCTTTTAAAATCCATCACATGAGAAAAAGCACCTTCATCTATTTTGGGAAAGATCGTTTGCCCTAAAAAATGGAGGACCGCCTCCATTCCTTGATCCAAATAAAGGGCGCCGATAAACGCTTCAAACACGTCAGCCAAAAGCGCCGGGCGCGTCCGTCCGCCGGTCAGCTCCTCGCCTTTGCCAAGCAAAACGAGTTCGCCAAACGACAGGGCGTTGGCAAATTTCACAAGCGACGGCTCGCAGACAATGGCCGCCCGCAGCTTTGTCAACTGCCCTTCGCTCATATGTGGGAATTTTTGAAACAAATATTGGGAAACGGTCAGCTCCAGCACGGCGTCGCCCAAAAACTCGAGCCGTTCATTATCCTCGTGGAGCCGCCGCCGATGCTCATTCACATACGATGAATGGGTGAACGCTTGCATCAACAGCTTTTCATTTTGGAAGGTGATCCCGATTTTCCTTTGCAGTTCTTGAAACTTCGCCCGCCTTTTTTCGTGGATGCGTTCTTTGTCTTTTTGTTTTGACATAAAAATGCCCTCCGACTTCGTTCCAGACAAAACTGGCCGTATACTATCCTTTATTATATCCGTTCACCATCCCGCTACGCGAGTGGCAAAGGCGCCTTTTTTCCGCGGCTAGGTCCCGTGCGCCTCTTAAAAAGCAGAGAAAGCCCCGTTCGGAGCAACGGGACTTTGCAAAAAAGCGGGATTACAGATGGCTTTTTATGTAGTTCACAGCATCTCCGACTGTGACAATTTTTTCCGCTTCTTCGTCGGAAATTTCCATGTTGAATTCGTCTTCGAGCTCCATGACCAATTCGACGATGTCGAGCGAGTCAGCACCCAAATCGTCTTTGAACTTCGCCTCGAGCGTCACTTGCGATTCGTCAACCCCGAGCCGGTCGACGATGATTTTCGTGACACGTTCCAATACGTCTGCCATTCTGTTCACCTCCCTTCATGATTATAGTCGATTCTCAGGGAAAATACTAGCCGCCTTTTGTTACGGCATGACCATGCCGCCATCAACGTGAAGCGTCTGGCCGGTCATGTAGCCGGCGGCGTCGGACGCGAGAAACGCCACAACGCGGGCGACGTCATCCGGCTCGCCGAAACGGGCGAGCGGAATTTGTTTTAACATTTCCCCCTTCAATTCCTCGCTGAGCGCTTCGGTCATATCGGTTGTAATGAATCCCGGTGCGACGGCGTTGACGGTGATGTTCCGGCTGGCGAGTTCGCGCGCGGCCGTCTTCGTCAATCCGATGACGCCGGCTTTGGCCGCCACGTAGTTCGCCTGCCCAGGGTTGCCGATGACCCCGACGACGGAGGCGATGTTGATGATCCGGCCGCCGCGCTGCTTCATCATCGGCCGTGTCACAGCCTTCGTACAAAGAAATACCCCTTTTAAGTTCGTATTAATCACCGCATCCCATTCTTCTTCTTTCATCCGCATGAGCAAATTGTCGCGCGTAATGCCGGCGTTGTTCACCAAAATGTCGAGGCGGCCGAACTGGTCGAGCGCTGTTTTCACCAAGCGCTCCACCTCCTCCGCCCGGGCGACGTCCGCCTGGACGGCGATCGCTTCGCGGCCGAGCGAGCGGATCATCTCAACGACTTCATTCGCTTTTGCCTCGCTGCCGGCATAGTTGACAACGACGTTCGCCCCTTGACGGGCGAGCTCCAAGGCAACCGCCCGGCCGATGCCGCGCGACGCCCCGGTAACGAGGGCGATTTTTCCTTCAAGCATTGTTTTGTTATTCTCCTTTCAGCGCCGCAATGGTCGTTTCCAAGGAAGCGAGATCGTTTACCGCATAAACACGGGCGTTGCGGTCGATTTTTTTCACGAGGCCGGACAACACTTTCCCCGGTCCGATTTCGACAAACGTGTCGACCCCAAGCGCCAACAGCGTGCGCACCGACTGTTCCCAGCGCACCGGCGAATAGAGCTGTTCAATAAGAAGCCGGGCAATGTCCTCTTTCTTCGTCACCGGCTCGGCCGTTACGTTGGCGATGACGGGAACAGCAGCATCTTCAATGGCCAGGCTGTCAAGAACAGCCTGCAGTTTTTCCGCCGCCGGCTTCATGAGCGACGAATGGAACGGTCCGCTCACTTCCAGCGGAATGACGCGTTTCGCGCCGCGCTCTTTCGCCAACTGCCCCGCCTTTTCCACTCCCGCTTTCGAACCGGAGATGACGATTTGCCCCGGGCAGTTGAAATTGGCCGGCTCAACCGGATGGCCTTGGGCGGCAATTTCGTTCGTCACCGCTTCGAGCGCCTCTGCCTCCATCCCTAATACGGCAGCCATCGTCCCTTCGCCGGCCGGCACCGCTTCATCCATCAGCTCGCCGCGGCGGCGCACCGCATAGACAGCGTCGGCAAACGACATGGCGCCGGCGGCCACGAGCGCCGTGTATTCACCCAAACTATGGCCGGCGACGTAATCGGCCTTCAAGCCTTCTCCGTCTACGAGCTGAAGCAAGGCGATGCTGGCGGTCAAAAGCGCCGGCTGGGCGTTGTACGTCAGCGTCAGCTCAGCTTGCGGCCCGTTGAACATGAGCGAAGAAAGCGGAAATCCGAGCCGCTCGTCAGCCGCCTCAATCACCGCACGGGCGCGGGCGTCGCGGTCGGCGGCGTCCTTGGCCATGCCGACCGTTTGCGACCCTTGTCCCGGAAATAAAAAGGCGATTTTACCCATTTTGCTTCCTCCTTTATCCATTATGCCCGCTCGAGCTCCGCTTTGATCGTGCCAATGACATCATGGGCCACCATCTCGCGCGCTTGGCGGACGGCATGGAAAATAGCGTTCGCATCGGATGAGCCGTGCGCTTTAATGACCGGAGCGTTCAAGCCGAACAACGCCGCCCCGCCGTATTCGGAGTAGTCCATCATCTTTTTCAGTCCGGCGAGCTTCGGCTTGAGGACAGCGGCGGCGAGTTTTGCGACCGCGCCGCTTGTCAGCGTCTGCTTGAGCAACGAAAAAAGCGCCATCGCCGTTCCCTCGATCGTTTTTAAGGCGACATTGCCGGCAAACCCATCAGCGACAACGACATCGGCCACGCCATTCAGCAAATCGCGCGCCTCCACATTGCCGATGAAATGAAGGTTCGTTTCTTTCAGCAAGGAGAACGCCCGCTTCACGGTTTCATTCCCTTTTTGATCTTCGGTGCCGACGTTGAGCAGGCCGATGCGCGGCTTGGCGATGCCCCGCACTTGTTGGGCATACACGTGCCCCATAATCGCATATTGCTGCAAATGCTCCGGGCGGGCGTCGACATTGGCGCCGACATCCAAAAAGACAAACCCCCGCCCGTCCAGCGTAGGCAATGTCGGCGCGAGCGCTGGCCGGTCGATGCCGGCAATCCGCCCAACGACAAACAGCCCAGCCGCCATCAACGCACCAGTATTGCCGGCCGATATGCACGCGTCAGCGCGCCCTTCTTTCACTTCTTCCGCCATGCGCACCAACGACGAGTTTTTTTTGCGCCGCACAGCCCGCACCGGCTCATCGGTCGCTTCAATCACCTCATCGGCATGGAGGATCGACAGGCGCCCTCCGTCCGGCACATGCGGACGGATTTTCGCTTCGTCGCCGATAAGCGTAATATGAATGTCGGGAAAATGCGCGGCGGCTCGAGCCGCCCCAAGGACGATTTCGCGTGGAGCATGGTCGCCTCCCATGGCATCAATCACGATGTTCATTGCTGTCGCCATCCTTTTTCTCTATGTTTGAACGATACATTTCGAACGTTCCGGAAAACACGAGCTCTTGGCCGACGTAGCTGTTTACGTCGACAATCGTGCGCCCGTTCGCCGTTTTGCCGGTCACCTTCGCCTTCGCCACCACCCGTTCGCCTTCCTTGACTTGACGAACAAAGCGGATCGTCGCTTTCGCCGTCAGCGCCAATTCGTCATGGATTACGGCAACGGCGAGCGAATTCGCCTGGGCGAACAAATGATGGCCGCGGGCGATGCGGGTGCGCCGGAACACATGATCTTCTTTCACATCGAAAATGGAAATGGCGCTCTCATCCGGCTCAATGTCGATAATATCGCCGATCACTTCCTCAAGCGGCAGCGCCCGCACTTTATCCGCGAACGACTGGCGGGCGACATGTTTAATGCGCTCGCGCAGCTCCGGAATCGACAGTTCAAGCCGGTCGAGGCGGATCGTCTGCACGCTGACTGAGAACTTTTCTGCCAGCTCTTCGTCGGTAATAAACGGATTTTCCCGGATCGTCTCCTGCAGCAGCCGTTGCCGTTCGCGTTTGCTTTTTCTCATCGATTCGTTACACCGTCCGGTTTTATGACTAGGTACTAAAAGTAATATATAATATCAAAAAACGGAATGCAAGCAGAAAAAGTGAAAAGCGGCCACATTTTGCCGCCTGCCTATTAATCTAGCTTTTCTCCATCGAGCACGCCGGACGCCTCAAGTTCGGCGCGCAGCCCCGCGTACGCTTCATCACGCCAAAACGCCGTCGTCGACACGAGTTTGGCGGCATCGCGGCGCGCGACTTCCAAGATGCGGTAATCATGCACCGGATCGCCAAATTGAAACTCCGGAAGCCCGCTTTGTTTCGTGCCGAAAAAATCGCCTGGACCACGCAGCTCCAAATCCTTTTCCGCCAGCACAAACCCGTCCGTCGTCTCCGTCATGATGCGCATCCGTTCTTTGCCGACTTCCGATTTCGGGTCGGCAATTAAAATGCAGTATGACTGGGCGTCCCCCCGCCCGACCCGGCCGCGCAGCTGATGAAGCTGGGCAAGTCCAAACCGTTCGGCGTCATAGATGACCATCACGGTGGCGTTCGGCACATTCACCCCGACTTCCACGACCGTTGTCGAAACGAGCACATGAATGCGGTTTTCACTGAACGCTCGCATCACCGCTTCTTTTTCATCGGCCGACAGCCGGCCGTGCATGAGGCCGATCTCATATTTCCCGCGGTAGTAGTGGACGAGCTGACTATGAACATCAATGGCATTTTGCACATCCAATTTTTCCGACTCTTCAATAAGCGGACAAATGACGTACGCCTGATGCCCCCGGCGAAGCTCTTTTTCGATAAAATCGAGCACACGCGCGAATTGATGATGCTTGACCCAATACGTTTCCACTTTCTTCCGCCCGGCCGGCATTTCGTCGAGCACTGATACGTCCATATCGCCGAACGCCGTGATCGCCAGCGTGCGCGGAATCGGCGTCGCCGTCATCATCAGCACGTCCGGGGCATGCCCCTTTTCGCGCAAAATGCGACGCTGCTCGACGCCAAACCGGTGCTGCTCATCAGTAATGGCGAGGCCGAGCCGGCGAAACTGTACACCTTCTTGAATCAACGCGTGCGTCCCAATGACGATGTCGATCGCCCCTTCCTCCAATTCCGCAAGCAGCTCTTTGCGCCTCTTCCCTTTCACGGAGCTTGTCAACAGCGCCAGCGTGACATCTGTGCCGGCAAACAGGTCGGCGAGCGAGCGGGCATGCTGCTCAGCCAAAATTTCCGTCGGCACCATCAGCGCTCCTTGAAAGCCGGACAATACCGCCGCATACAGCGCCACGGCGGCCACGACCGTCTTGCCGGAGCCGACATCGCCTTGCAAAAGACGGTTCATTTGCCTTGGCGCCCGCATATCGGCCAAAATCTCCTTGATGACGCGCCGCTGGGCGTTCGTTAATGAAAACGGCAAAGCGGAAAGAAACGCCGCCAGCCGCTCTTCGGAAAACGAATGGGCGACGCCGTGCTGCCCGTCGCGCACAATTCGCCGAAACGCCTGCATTTTCAGCTGGTACAGCAAAAACTCTTCATAGACGAGCCGGCGTCGCGCCTGGTGCAACTCTTCACGCGAGCGCGGAAAATGAAGGGCGCGAACCGCCTCCTGCTTGTCGACAAGACGGTAGGCGCGGCGCAAAGCGGGCGGCAGCGGGTCGGGAATGTGCGCGCCAAACTGGGCGAACGCCGCCTTCATGAGCCGGCGCATCGTTTTGACCGTCAGCGGGCTGCGCACCGAATAGACCGGTTCAATGCCGGCCGTCTCCGGGGCGGCCCCGAAACGAAGCTCATAGGCGTTGATCGCCTGCCGGTGCCGGTCCCATTTGCCGATTACGGTCACCGTTTCATTGAAGGCGAGTTTTTCTTTCAAATACGGGCGGTTGAAGCAGACAACCGTGATTAAATAGCGGCCGGAAAGCAGGCGAAAGGAAAGGCGCGACTTTTTTTTTCCGTAATACGTTACAAGCGGGGCGCTGTGCACCTTCCCTTCCACTGTCACTTTTTCTTCATGGCGGGCGGCGGCTAGATCTTTTTGTTCGTAATCGTCATACCGGTACGGCGCATACATGAGCAGGTCGCCGACGGTTGTGATGCCGATGTCGGCGAGCGCCGCAGCCGTTTCTTCACCGATGCCTTTGACCGCCGTCACCGGCTGTTGCATCGTTTCGTTCACTTCGATGCCGCAGAAGCGCCGAAAATGCGGGCCGCGATGGCGCGGCCGGTCGGCGTCGCGGCCAACCCCCCTTGCGCAGTTTCTTTCAGCGCCACCGGCATGGCCGCGCCGATGCGATACATCGCCTCGATCACTTCATCACACGGAATGCGGCTTTTTACACCGGCCAGCGCCATATCAGCAGCGATCATGGCGTTGGCCGCCCCCATCGCATTCCGTTTGACGCACGGCACTTCGACCAAGCCAGCGACAGGATCACATACTAATCCTAGCATATTTTTTAAGGCGATCGCCATCGCTTCGGCTGCTTGAGCAGGCGTTCCGCCGGCCAGCTCAACGAGCGCCGCAGCCGCCATGCCGGCTGCCGAACCGACTTCGGCTTGACAGCCGCCGGCCGCCCCTGAGATGGAAGCATTGTTGGCGACGACATAGCCGAACGCCCCAGCGGTGAACAAAAATTCGACCATTTCTTTTCTCGTCGGCTTCAACCGCTCTTTCACGGCAAACAGCGTCCCGGGGACAACGCCGGCTGAGCCCGCTGTCGGCGTCGCACAAATGACGCCCATGGCCGCGTTCACTTCATTTGTCGCCATGGCTTTGCTGACGGCATCCAAAATCGTTTCCCCGGACAAAAAGCGGCCCTGCTCGATATAGCGCTGCACCCGCACCGCATCGCCGCCTGTCAGCCCCGAGCGGGAAACGACTCCTTGCAGCCCTCTTTCAACAGCCCGCTCCATCACTTCGAGGTGGCGCTCCATTTGCGCCATAATCTCCTCCCGGCTGCGCCCGCTCACTTCGACTTCTTGGCGGATCATCACCTCAGCGATTTTGATTTGCTCTTTTTCCGCCAATGCAACAAGCTCGGCAACATTGCGAAACATTCTCTTTTCCCCATCCTTCCTGTCCGTCATCATGGCTGTCTTCGCAAAATATGGAACCGCTTTCGATTTAATCAACGAGTTTGGTTACTTGAATAATGTTAGGCAGCTGCTCCAACTCTTGCAAAAGCTCGTCGGTCAACGGTTGATCGACTTCGATCGTCATCAGCGCTTCCTTCCCTTTTTCCTTGCGCGATACTTCCATATGGCCGATATTAATGGCATGCTTCGCCAGCGCGCTGGCCACCGCCCCGATCGTCCCGTAACGGTCGTTATGCATGATTAATAGCGCTGGGTGATGGCCCGACAACTTTAACTCGAACCCGTTTAACTCGATGATTTCAATTTTCCCTCCGCCAATGGACACGCCGACAAGCTCAAGCTCCCCTTTTCCGTCGCCAATGCGCACACGCGCCGTGTTCGGGTGATGCGGAATCGCCTCTTCGGCGGAAAACGAGACGTCCATTCCCGCAGCCTGAGCGATCGCCAGAGCGTCCGGGATGCGCTCATCAAACGTATCAAATCCAAGCAACCCGGCGACGATGGCCACATCGGTCCCATGCCCCCGGTACGTTTCGGCAAACGAGCCGTAAAACGAGATGCGCGCCCATTCAGGCTGTCTTCCAAACAGCTTGCGCGCGACGAGGCCGATGCGAGCCGCCCCGGCGGTATGCGAGCTTGACGGTCCGACCATCACCGGGCCGATGATGTCAAAGACGCTTTTATATTTCATCGGTGCCTTTCCTCCGTTCGCATAAAAAATAGAAGGGAATGCTCCCTTCTATTATTTTAACATATTATTCGACGGAAATGATAAACGGATAGAGCGGCTGCCGACCGTTGTGCACTTCGACTTCCACTCCATCATATTCCGTTTCCAGATAGGCGACAACAGTTTCCACTTCCACTTCGGTCGCATCCTCGCCGTACAAAATGGTGACAATTTCACTTTCCTCGTCAATGAGCGCATCAAGCAGCCGCTTCGTCACGGCCAACTTGTCCTTATCGGCGACGACGATGCGGTCATCGAACAGCCCCATGTAGTCGCCTTTTTCGATTTCGACGCCATCGATTGTTGTATCGCGCACGGAAAACGTCACTTGCCCCGTTTTCACCCGCGAAAGCGCCGCCGTCATCGCCCGCTCGTTTTGCTCGGCTGACTGCGCTGGATTGAACGCCAAGAGCGCCGCCATGCCTTGCGGAACGGTTTTCGATGGGATGACGATCACCTGCCGCTCGGAAAGCTCGGCCGCTTGTTTGGCCGCCATCACGACATTTTTGTTGTTCGGCAGCACGAACACCGTCTCCGCGTTGACGCGGCGAATGGCCTCCGCGATTTCTTCGGTGCTTGGGTTCATCGTCTGTCCGCCTTCAATGACCGCGTGCGCGCCGATGCTTTGAAACAATTCGGCCACGCCGGCGCCCATCGCGACGGCAACGATGCCGTACGGCTTCGCTTCTTCCGCGCCGGCTTGCAGCGGCCGTTCCGCCTCTTTGCCGACGATGTTGGCATGCTGTTCGCGCATGTTTTCAATTTTAATGTTGATGAGACTTCCGTAGCGCTGGCCGTAGGTCAACACCTCGCCCGGCGTTTCCGAATGGATGTGCACTTTGACAAGCTCGTCGTCGGCGACGACAAGCAAAGAATCGCCAAATCGGCTCAAGTCGCGGCGAAACACTTCTTCGGAAAACGGATGCTGGGCCAGTTTGTCCTTCTCAAACCGAACCATGAATTCCGTACAGTAGCCAAACTCAATTTCGTCGGTATGAATATGGCTTTGCACGCTTTGATGATGAGCCATCTTTACAAGCTCTTCCATCGGCACTTCGGCGGGAGCGGTGCTGACAGCTTCTCCTTTCAAAGCGGCAAGGAATCCTTCGTACACGTACACAAGCCCTTGGCCGCCGCTGTCGACAACCCCGACTTCCTTTAAGACCGGCAGCAGCTCCGGCGTGCGCTTGAGCGCGGCTTTCGCCTCCGCAAGCGCCGCTTCCATCACCGCTACGACATCGCGATCTTTTTTCGCTGTTTCAATTGCCTTGCGCGCCGCCTCTCTCGCTACGGTGAGGATCGTTCCTTCGACCGGCTTCATCACCGCCTTATAGGCCGTATCGACCCCCGCTTGCAGGGCGGCGGCAAATTCGAAGCCATCCACTTGCGGTTTGCCTTCCACCGCTTTGGCAAACCCGCGGAACAACTGCGACAAAATAACGCCGGAATTGCCGCGCGCCCCCATCAACAATCCTTTCGCCAGCGCCGCGGCGACGTTGCCGATATGGTCGGAGGCATGCGCCTTCACCTCTTTCGCTCCGGACGTCATCGACAAGTTCATGTTTGTTCCTGTATCGCCATCTGGAACCGGAAAGACGTTCAGCGCATCGACCGCCTTGGCGTTGTTCGCCAAATGCGCGGCTCCTTGCTGCACCATATCGGCAAACCGTCTTCCGTCAAGCGTCCTCATTGCCACCGGCTGATTCCCCCTTACTACGGATTCACCACCCGAACCCCTTGGACGTAAATGTTGATGGACTGAACCGCCAATCCAAGCGTCTGATCGAGTGTATATTTCACTTTCGACTGCACATTGTGGGCGACTTCGGAAATTTTCGTCCCGTAACTGACGATGATGTACATGTCGATATGTACTTCGCCGTTTTCCTCGCGGACGATAACTCCTTTGGAAAAGTTCTCACGGCGCAAAATTTCCGACAGCCCGTCGCGAATTTGATTTTTCGACGCCATTCCGACAATGCCGTAGCAATCGACGGCCGCTCCCCCGGCAATCATGGCAATGACCTCATTGGCAATTTCAATGCGCCCATATTTTGTTTGCCATTCAATTGACATGTTCGTTCCCCCTTTGCGTATCTCGCACAGCTACCCCCATTGTACTATAACGTTTTCTGTTTTCAAAGCGCTTCCCGGCCGCCCACTAGTATTATTTAGCCGAAAACTGAAATATATGTCAAGGACATTTTCTTGAAAGAGAAAGAGCGCGTCTATTGCAATCCCTTCCGTTGTATGATAAATTATAATAGTGTTTTTAGAGGGATGTAAAAGCAAGGAGGGAAAAACGATGGCGAAATGCTTCATTACCGGCAAGAAAAAATCGTTCGGCAACACACGTTCGCACGCCATGAACGCCAGCCGCCGCACGTGGAAAGCCAACTTGCAAAAAGTGCGCATTTTAGTCGACGGCAAACCGAAACGCGTTTGGGTTTCGGCGCGCGCCCTGAAATCCGGAAAAGTGAAACGCGTCTAACCGTTCAACAAAAAAAGCACCAAAAATGGTGCTTTTTTCTTACCCTTTTTTAAACGCGTTCAACACCGCCCGCACAATTCCGCCTAAAAATTTCGGCAGCTTGATCGTATAAAACTTCATCCCGATTCCCTCCTCACACCCGTCATATCACGCGCTTCCCGCCATTTTCTTATCCAGTATATTCCGTTGCTGACCAATCGCAACTACGGACAGCCGGCAAAATCGCTGCTCCTTATCATCATTAATATGCCTTCCGAAAACGAAAAAGTACCGGAAGATTGGATAAGTTCGTTACTAATACATAGTGTGGAACCGCGGGAAATATGACAGTCGGCCAATGGATATTTAAATCCAATAAGCGTGAGCCCCGCCACCGTTTCAGAAATCGGGATGTAAGACACATAGCGGTATCGATCGTCGCGTGTGATCGTATGCACGCCGGGCAGATGGACGGTCAACACATTTTGCCGGTCGACGATTTCAATCGGCCGGCCGGCGTATTTCAGCAACAGCTCGACATTGCCAAACAGATGGTCAAGACGTCCGCCGGTGGCGCCAAACAGACGGATGTGGCAGGCGTCCTGTTCCACCGCCCAATCAAGGGCGATCTCCATATCTGTTTTGTCTTTTTCTGCCGGCCATATTTCCAAATCCGGAAGCATTTGCTGAAGCTTGGCCACTTCTTCAGCCGGCACGGAATCGAAATCGCCAAACGCCCGCACCGGCTGGAGGCCGGCTTCAAGCAGCGCCGTTGTGCCGCGGTCGACGCCGACCCAATGCACATCCGCGCCGTCATAGCGGCGCAAGCTAGGGAGAAGCTCACGCGGGCCGCCGCCGACAATATGGATCACCATTCCCCTTCCCCCTTCGCCTTTTTCAATAAGAAAAAGCCTTGTTTCGCCTTGCCTGGCTTTTCCGGCGCTCACCGCCTACCGTTGCAGCGGCTGCCGGATGCAAGAGCCCGTTCTCTACTTGGCGCACGCTTCTCGCAAAGCGCGAATGGCCGCCGCCCGGTCCGCCTCATTGTAAATGGCCGACCCGGCGACGAGCACATTCGCCCCGGCTTCGGCGCAAAGCGGCGCTGTTTTCGCGTTGACGCCGCCGTCCACTTCGATGTCCAGCGCCTTGTTTTGTTCGCCGGCCAAACGGGCGACTTCGCGAATTTTCGGCACGACGGACGGAATGAACGCCTGCCCGCCAAACCCCGGGTTGACTGTCATCAATAGGACAAGATCGACGTCGGCGATGACATGGCGGATTGTCTCAACCGGCGTATGCGGATTCAACACGACCCCGGCCTTGACACCTTGCTCTTTAATAAAGTGAATCGTCCGGTGCAAATGCACGCACGCCTCGGCGTGGACGGAGATGATGTCCGCCCCGGCTTTGGCGAACGCCGGAATGTATCGGTCAGGGTCGGCGATCATTAAATGAACGTCAAGCGGCAGCTTCGTCACCGGGCGAATGGCGGCAACGACCGGCGGCCCGATCGTGATATTCGGCACGAACCGTCCGTCCATGACATCGACATGAAGCCAATCGGCTCCGCCTTCTTCCACCGAATGGATTTCCTCGGCCAAACGGGCAAAATCAGCTGACAAAATCGATGGCGCAATTCGAATCATCGTTCAATACCTCGGCTTTCGTTCTTTCATTTCCGCAACAAAACTTAAATAATGGTCGTAGCGGTACGGCGGAATGTCCCCGGCCTCAGCCGCCTCGCGGACCGCACATTTCGGTTCGGCCACATGAAGGCAGCCGCGGAACTTGCACCCTTCTCCGTATTCCCGGAATTCCGGAAAATAGCGCGGCAGCTCGTCAAGTTCAATATCGTCGAACTCGAGGGCGCTAAACCCCGGTGTGTCGGCGACGAGCCCGCCGGCCACCTCCAGCAGCTCGACGTGGCGGGTCGTATGTTTGCCGCGCCCTAAATGGGTGGAAATATCGCCGGTTTTCAGCCGCAAATCCGGGCGAAGCGCATTTAACAGCGATGACTTGCCGACGCCGGACTGTCCGGCAACGACCGAGACGCGGCCGCGCAGGTGCGCCGCCAGCTTATCGAGGCCGTCTTTTGTCACGGCCGACGTCTCAATCACCTCATAGCCAATGCGCCGGTAATCACCTGCATAACGGGCGATCGCGTCTTTCGCCTCGCCATCGAGCAAATCCATTTTGCTAATGACGATAATCGGCGCAATTTCCTTCGATTCGATTAAGACGAGAAAGCGGTCCAACAACTTGGCGCTAAAGTCCGGGCTTACGGCAGAAAAAACTAAAATCGCCTGCTCGACGTTGGCGATCGGCGGCCGCACCAGTTCATTTTGCCGCTCGCGAATGTCCAAAATGTAGCCTTCCGTCTCGCTTGTCGCCGTAAAGACGACGCGGTCGCCGACAAGCGGCGTCACTTTTTGCTTGCGAAACACACCGCGCCCGCGGCACTGAAACACATTCCCTTCCGAGAGCACGTAATAAAATCCGCTCAACGCTTTGATGATTTGCCCTTCTGCCATAGCCTCACTCCTTTTTTCCGCCGTGTTCTGGATATGGAATCGATCCTTCGTCTTTGACAACATTGTTGACAATAACGCGATAATACGCCGTCTCCCCGTATGGAATTTCAAACTCTACGATCTCCGTGGCCGGCCCTGTCAGCCGGTACGTTTTATATGGCGTTGTCATGTTATGGTTCGCATCTTGAATGTAAAGCTGGGCTTCCACCACCTGTCCGTTTTCCGCCGGCTCGTATGGGATGACGATTTCTTTGATGACCGTTTTGGATGGTTTCGGCTCCGGGCCGCGGGAAATGACGACCGTAACAGTCTCGCCTTTTTCCACCTGCTCATTGGCTGCCGGAGTTTGCGAGATGACAAGCCCTTTCGGCACTTCATCGGAATACTCGTACTTCACTTCAATGCGCAGCCCTTGGTCTTCGCCGTAGTCGCGCACACTTTTTTCCGTATAGCCGCTCAAGTCTTTGAGCGTTACGGTTTCCGGACCGAGGCTGACCGTGAACATCACTTCCGTTTCGCTCGGCACGACTTCATCGCCGGCGTACGGATATTGATCCAAAATCGTCCCTTCCGGCTTATCGCTATGGCGGCCGTTGCGCGTAATGCGAGTGAACCCTTCCGCGCGCAGCTCCTCCTCGGCGGTCGAAATATCGTCGCCGATAAAGCTTGGAAACTCGATTTTCTTTTTGCCGGCGCTCTTATAGATGACAATGCCGGCCCCTTGCTTCACCGTCATTCCGGCTTCCGGGTCGGTGCGCACGACTTTTCCTTCTTCTATTGCATCATCTTCGACATCGATCGTGTCTTTGATTTCCAAGCCGAGCGCCGACAACTGTTCAACAGCTTCGTCATAGTCTTTATTGACGACATCCGGCACCGTCACTTCCTTTGGAAAGAACACGTCCGGAATCCATGTGAGCGCGCTCACGCCGGCCGCTCCAAGCAATAGGATGACGGCGGCAAGCCAGGCGATCCAGACCCGCTTCCGTTTCGGCTTCGCCTTTGGCTCGTCATCCGCTTTGGCCGGCCCGTTCGCCTTTTCCTCATAGACAAGCGTCTCCGGCTCAAGCGCGGCGCTTTCCGGATGTTTTATGATCGGGATGGCCTTCGTCGCTTCATCGCCGTCATCCGGGATCGTGAATTTGGCCTCGTTGCGCCGCCTCGGGTCCAGCGCCGTCCGGATGTCCTCGTTCATGGCGCGCGCCGATTCATAGCGGTAAAACGGGTCTTTCGCCGTCGCTTTTAAAATAATATTTTCGACGCTTTGCGGAATGTCGGGATTCCACGCCTTGGGCGACGGCGTTTCCGCCTGCAAATGCTTCAGCACGATCGAAACGGCCGATTCGCCGGAAAACGGCAGCCGGCCAGTGACAAGCTCAAACATGACGATGCCAAGCGAATAAATGTCCGACTTTTCAGTGGCAATGCCGCCGCGCGCCTGCTCCGGCGACAAATAATGAACCGAACCGAGCACCGAGTTCGTCTGTGTAATCGTCGTTCCGCTCATCGCCACCGCGATGCCGAAGTCGGTCACTTTCACGTTGCCGTGCTCATCAAGCAAAATGTTTTGCGGTTTAATGTCGCGGTGGATAATGCCGTTCTCATGGGCATGGGCGATGGCCGACGTCAGTTGGTCCATGATGCAAAGCGCCCGCTCGACCGGAAGCGGGGCATGCTGCTGAATGTACTGTTTCAGCGTCGAACCGCGCACATACTCCATCACGATATAATAAAGGCCTTCTTCCTCGCCGACGTCGTAAATCGGCACAATATGCTCATGATTTAAGCTCGTCGCCGCCTGCGCTTCGCGGCGGAACCGTTTAATAAACCGGTCGTCGTTGGCAAAATCAAGGCGGAGCACTTTCACGGCGACATCGCGCTCCAAAATGATGTCGCGGGCCAAATAGACATTCGCCATGCCGCCGCCGCCGATCAGGCTGATGATTTTGTAGCGGTCGTTCAATCGCTTTCCGATAAGCACGCCGATCACCCACCTTCACGTTCCACTGAAAAATCAACGACTGCAAGCGAAATGTTGTCTTCCCCGCCCCGCCCGTTCGCCAATTCGATGAGCGCCTGCGCTTTTTCTTCAAGCGCGCCGGCACCGGTCAAAATTTGCACGATGTCTGCCTCGGGCACTTTGTTTGACAATCCGTCCGAGCATAGCAGGAGCATATCGCCGTCATCGATGGAAACGGTTTTGATATCGACCTTCACGGCCGGTTCGGTGCCAAGCGCCCGCAAAAGCACGTTTTTGCGTGGATGGTGTTCGGCGTCCTCTTTGGAAATTTGCCCGCTTTTGACCAGCTCATTGACAAGAGAATGGTCATCGGTCAACTGTTGAATTCCGTTTTGGTTCAATAAGTAGCAGCGGCTGTCGCCGATATGCGCGATGGTGGCAAACGGCCCAGCGCAAATGGCGCCGACGACCGTCGTTCCCATCCCTTGGCATTCCGGATGGGAGAGGGCGTAGCGAAACAGCCGCTCATTGGCGGCTGCGATCTGCACTTTCAGCCACTGCTCCGCCTCAGCCGGCGAGGAAACGCCCGGCGCTTGCTCCCATTGCTCTTGCAAGTGCGCCACCGCCATCGCGCTCGCCACATCGCCGGCGCGGTGACCGCCCATTCCATCGGCGACAACCGCGAAATATTGGCCGCTTTCGTTGACAAATACACCGCCGTTGTCTTCGTTATGCTCGCGAATTTGGCCGATATCAGTTCGGAAAACGGCTCGCATCCGATTCACCTCGTCTCTTCTTTCCGCTCCTTCGCGCGAAGCTGTCCGCAGGCGGCATCGATGTCGTGTCCGTGTTCGCGGCGAATGGTGACGTTGATTCCATGTTTTTTCAGCGCCCGTTCAAAGGCAAAAATTTGGTTGCGCGGCGTGCGCACATAATTTCGCTCCGGCACATAGTTGACCGGAATCAAATTTACATGGCATTTCAGCCCTTTAAGCAGCTCGGCCAGCTGCTCGGCATGCTCAAGTTGGTCATTCACTCCGCCGAACAATCCGTACTCGAACGTCACGCGCCGTCCAGTTTTTTCAATGTAGTATCGGACCGCCTCCATGAGCTTCGGCAGCGGATACGCCTTATTAATCGGCATCAGCTTCGTCCGCAGCTCGTTCGTCGGTGCATGCAGCGAAATGGCGAAATTGATTTGCATGCCTTCGTCAGCAAATTGATAGATTTTCGGAATAATCCCGCTCGTTGACACGGTGATATGGCGGGCGCCGATGTTCAACCCTTTCGGATGGTTGACGATGCGCAAAAATTTGATGAGCGCATCGTAATTGTCAAACGGCTCGCCAATGCCCATCACGACGATGCTGCTGACGCGCTCATTGGTCTCATCGAGCGCCTTTTGCACGTGTACAACTTGAGCGACGATTTCGCCCGCTTCCAAATGACGCTTCAGCCCACCGAGCGTCGAGGCGCAAAACGTGCAACCGATGCGGCAGCCGACTTGGGTCGTCACGCACACCGAATTGCCGTAGTTATGGCGCATGAGCACGGTCTCGATCGAATAGCCGTCATGGAGCTCAAACAAAAACTTGATCGTCCCATCTTTGGACGTTTGCTTGACAATCGTTTTGAGCGTCGTGATCGAAAACGACGCCGCGAGCTGTTCGCGCAGCCGTTTCGGCAAGTTCGTCATCTCGGCAAAATCGGTGACGCGCTTTTCATACAGCCATTCGTAAATTTGTGTGGCGCGAAACGGCTTTTCGCCTTGAGCAGCAAGCCATTCTTTCCACTCGTCAAGCGTGAGCGAATAAACAGACGGCAACGATGGCGGCTGCCCGCCGCTGGAGGCCCGGCGGACAGCGGTCTGGACGATTTCCACTCCATTACACCTTCTTTCGTAGTAATGCGATAAAAAACCCGTCGGAATCAAAATAATGCGGCAACAGCTGCAGCATTCCGCTTCGCACGCGCGGCCGCACCGGCTCCGGCATCCGCTCGGCAAGGCGGTCGTCGAGGGAAAAATCCGGGTGGTCGGCCAAAAAACGGGCGATCGCGTCTTCGTTTTCTTCGCGCTCGATGGTGCACGTGCTGTAAACAAGCACGCCCCCTTTTTTCAACAGCGGGGCGGCCGCCCGCAAAATGGCTTGCTGAATGTCGACAAGCGCCGCGACATCGTCTTTCCCTTTCGTATACTTGATCTCCGGTTTGCGGCGGATGACGCCGAACCCGGTGCACGGCGCATCGACTAAAATGCGGTCAAACGACTCGGGAGCGAACCGCTCGCCGAGCCGGCGGCTGTCAAGGGCGAGCGCCGTGATATTGTCAAGGCCGAGCCGTTGCGCCTGCTGTTCAATGAGCTTCACTTTATGCTCATGAACATCGACGGCGACCACTTCACCGCGGCCGCCCATCCGCTCGGCGATATGGGTCGTCTTCCCCCCGGGCGCCGCGCAGCAGTCGAGCACCCGCTCGCCGGGGGCCGGATCAAGCGCCCGGGCGACAAGCATCGAGCTTTCATCTTGGATCGTCAGCCAGCCGGCGCGAAACGCTTGCGTATGCGCCAAATTTCCTTTTTCCGCGCGGACGGCCTCCGGCGCGAGGTGGCCGGGAGCGGCCGCCATGCCTTCAGCACGCAGGCGGTCAAGCGCTTCCTCCACCGTCGCCCGCAGCCGGTTGACGCGGGCTGTTGACTGCGGCGGGCGCAAATTCGTCTCGCACATGCGCGCCGTTTCTTCAAAACCGTATTGGCCGATCCAGCGCCGGACAAGCCATTCGGGATGGCTGGTGGCGACGGCGAGCCGTTTTCCGGAGTCGTGAATCGCATCAAGCGAAGGCAGCCCCTCGCGGCCAATGGCGCGCAAAACGCCGTTCACGAGCGAAGCGATGCCGCGATGGCCGCGCCGCTTGGCGATTTCCACCGCTTCAAAGATGGCAGCGCGATCCGGGACGCGGTCCAAATACACCATTTGGTACAGCGTCAGCCGGAGCAGCACCCGCACCCATGGCTCGAGCCGGCGCGCCTTTCGCAAAAACGAAGCTAAATAGTAGTCAAGCGTATCACGCCGCTGCACCGTGCCGTAGACGATCTCCGTCAGCAGCGCCGCATCGCGCCCGTCAAGGCGTCCTTTTTGAATGGCTTCGTTTAATTGCAAATGACTGTACGCTCCTTTTTGTTCAATGGCTAACAGCGTATCTAAAGCAAGTTCACGTACGTTCATTGTCCTCTCCTAGCTTCATGCCGGCCGCAAGCCGGCTGCCGGCGCCGCGCAAAAATTCGCCCGCCGCCATCCGTTTTTTTCCGGCCGGCTGCAATTCGGTGATGCGAATGGCTGTCTCATTGCCGGTGGCCACGACAATGCCGTTTTCCTCGAGCGCCACAATCGTGCCCGGCGGCGCCGCCTCTGGCGCCGGCACTTTTTCTCCCCACCAAACTTTCCAAACGTTCCCGCTGTGCGTCGTATACGCAACCGGCCACGGATGGAAGGCGCGAATATGGTTGTAAATAGCTTCGCCGGGCTGCGTCCAGTCGATCCGCTCTTGCTCGCGGCGGATGTTTGGCGCATACGTCGCTTTCTCCTCATCTTGCGGAACGGGCGTAATGTTTCCTTCCAATAAAAGTGGAAGTGTTTCTGATAATAGTTTAGCCCCGGCGGCGCTCAATTTATCATGCAGCGTGCCGACCGTATCCGTTTCAGCAATCGGCACCTCGACTTGCGCCAACATATCGCCGGCATCCAGCTTCTCGACCATATACATGATCGTGACGCCCGTTTTCGTTTTTCCTTGCCAGATGGCATAATGGATCGGCGCCCCGCCGCGCAGCTCGGGCAGAAGCGAGGCATGGACATTGATGCAGCCGTATTTCGGCGCTTCCAGCAGCGCTTTCGGCAAAATTTGCCCGAACGCCGCCGTCACAATCAAATCAGGCGCAAACGCCAACACTTGTTCGTATTGCTCCGGCTCGCGAATTTTTGTCGGCTGCAGCACCGGGATGCCGTGGCGCTCCGCTTCCACTTTCACCGGGGGTGGCACGAGCTGGCGCTTCCGCCCTTTCGGCTTATCCGGCTGGGTGACAACCGCCGAAACATGATAGCCGTCGTCAAGAAGCTGCCGCAAAATCGGCACCGCAAAATCAGGCGTTCCCATAAACACAATGTTCGTCATCGGCATCTATCCTTCCAATTCCTCAAGATCACAGTAACGGATCACTTTTGATGTAAACAGCACACCGTGCAAATGGTCGATTTCATGCTGCAACGCGCGCGCCAAAAAACCGGCGGCCGAAAGCGTAAACGAACGGCCGCGCCGGTTTTGCGCCCGCACGTTCACAAATTTCGCGCGCGGCACTTCGCCAAACAGGCCGGGAAAGCTCAAACAGCCTTCCACATCGACCTCTTCGCCGCGCGCCTCGAGGATAACTGGGTTGATGAGCTCAATCCGGCCGTGTTCATCGCCGACGTCAATGACGGCGATCTGCTTGGCGATGCCGACTTGCGGGGCGGCCAAGCCGACCCCGTCAGCGGCAAGCATCGTATCGTACATGTCGTCAAGCAGCCGGGCAAGCTCGCGGTCAAACGTTGTCACCGGGGCGCACGGCTGCTCCAAAATCGGGGCGGGATATGTGACAATCGGCAATATTGGCAACGTCATTTCCTCCATTTTCACATCATCATATACGGGTTCGTATCGACGGTGATGGCCGCTCCGCCATGGGCGGCATCGGCTTGGTAGCGGTCGATGACCGCTTTGAGCGCCGCCGTTACATTCGGTTCCCGTTTGTATTTTATCATGCACTGGTAACGATATCTATCGTGAAGGCGGGCGATCGGCGAGGCGACCGGACCGAGAACGACCGCCTCGTTTGACAGCTGTTTGCGCATGTAGGCGGCGATTTTTTCCGCCGTCTTGGCGGCAGCCGGCGCTTCCTGGTGGGCGACCGTGATGAGCGTCAAGTAGTAGTACGGCGGATAACCGTGCGCTTTGCGCAGCATCATCTCCCGCCGATAAAAGGCGCGATAGTCATGGCGGGCGGCAAGCTCGATGCTGTAATGGTCGGGCGTGTACGTCTGAATGACGACTTCACCCGGCAGCTCATGCCGTCCGGCGCGCCCGCTCACTTGTGTCAGCAGCTGAAACGTTTTTTCCGCGGCGCGGAAATCGGGCAAATGCAGCATCGTGTCAGCCGCCAGCACGCCGACGAGCGTGACGTTTGGAAAATCGAGCCCTTTGGCAATCATTTGCGTGCCGAGCAAAATATCGGCTTCCTTGGCGGCAAAACGGGAAAGCAGCTCTTCATGCGCCCCTTTGCGGCCGGTCGTGTCGACATCCATGCGGATGACGCGCGCTTTCGGCAGCAACCTCGTCAGTTCTTCTTCCACTTTTTGCGTGCCAGTGCCAAAAAAGCGGATGTGTTCGCTTCCGCACGACGGACAGCGGGGGGCAAGCGGCTCTTCATGCCCGCAATAATGGCATTTCATCCGCTCGCCGGCGCGATGGTACGTAAGCGAGATGTCGCAATGCGGACAACGGATGACGTAGCCGCAGCCGCGGCACATGACAAACGTTGAATAGCCGCGCCGGTTTAAAAACAGCACCGCCTGCTCGCCGCGTTCGAGCCGAGCACGCAACCCGTCAAGCAGCCGGCGTGAAAACATGGAGCGGTTGCCGCTGCGCAGTTCCTCGCGCATATCGACGACATGGACCGACGGCAAACCTTGGCGGCTGACGCGCTCCGGCAGCTCAAGCAGCTCGTACACCCCTTTGGCGGCGCGGGCGAACGTCTCAAGCGAGGGGGTGGCGCTGCCAAGCACGACCGGGCAGCTGTGGCGGCGGGCGCGGTAAATGGCGACATCGCGCGCGTGGTAGCGCGGCATTTCTTCTTGCTTATAGCTCGTCTCATGTTCTTCGTCGATGATGATCATCCCTAAGTTTTCAAACGGGGCAAACACGGCTGAGCGCGCACCGACGACAAGCTGCACTTCTTTCCGGTGAATTTTCCGCCATTCGTCGTATTTTTCCCCGATGGACAGCCCGCTGTGGAGCACTGCCACCTTCGGACCGAACCGCCCCTTAAACCGCTCGACCATTTGCGGCGTCAGTGAAATTTCCGGGACAAGGACGATCGCCTCTTTCCCTTGGCGCAGCACTTCGTCGATCGCCTGCATGTACACTTCCGTCTTCCCGCTCCCGGTGACGCCGTAAAGCAAAAACGTGCGGTGCTCTCCGGCGCGCACCGAAGCGGCGATTTTCGCCAACGCCGCTTCTTGTGCCGGAGTGAGCGCCGGCGGCTCACTCGGCTGAAACGTGCGATGTTCGTACGGGTCGCGGTACACCTCGACATCGTTCAGCACCACCAATCCTTTGTCGACGAGCGCTTTCAGCGGCGCTGAGGAAACGCCAAGCGCCGCTTGCAGCTCGGCAACCGGCACCGCTTCCCCTTTTTCAAGCAAAAACGAAAGCACGTCCTTTTGCCTTGAAGGCAGCGCCGCCAGCGCGTCGTTTGCCTGTTTGTCCGGAACGGCCAAACGCGCATGCTTCACCGTTTTCTTGCCTGCTTTTTCTTTCACTTCGTAAACGGCTTCAAGCACACCTTGTTGCACCGCTTTTTGCGCCGCCCGCCATAAGCTGGCGGCTTCAATGTCTTTCCAAGCCACTTCCATTTGATGGACAAACAGCGGCTTTAGGTCGTCCGGCAATGCTTCCCGATTTCGTTCATCCGTCAAGCGGAGCGTTTTTTCATATTTCGCCCGCATCGCCGCCGGCAGCATCGCCTGGTACGCCGAGATGGCGAAACAGAGCGTCGTTTCCGTTAAATAGCGGCCAAGATCCAGCAGCTCTTCGTTTAACACCGGCACGACATCAAGCACATGCTCAATCGGTTTCAGCTGCTTGATGTCGGAATGGTCTTTCACCTCGACGACAAACCCTTGCAAGCGCCGCGCCCCAAACGGCACCGTCACCCGCATGCCCGGCTGGATGACGCCTTGCCAGCGCTCCGGGATCGCATAATCGAACGGGCGGTCCGTCTGCCGGGACGGAACATCGACAATCACGGAGGCGACTTTCATCGAATCCCCTCGATATAGGCGTGTATTTCTTTTAAAATTTCCTCGGCCGCCTCGCGTTTTGTCATGAGCGGCAGCGGCCGAACGACGCCGTCGCGGCGGAAGATGGTGACGATGTTCGTATCGCCGGCAAACCCTGCGCCTTCTTCGGTGACATTGTTGGCGACGACCATATCGAGCCGCTTTTCTTCCAGTTTTTTTAACGCATACTGCTCAAGGTTGTCCGTCTCAGCGGCAAATCCAACCAAAATCTGCCCCGTTTTCCGCTCGCCAAGCGCCTTCAAAATATCGACCGTCCGCTCCATCTCGACGACATAACCGCCCGGCTGCTTTTTAATTTTGGAAGCTGCGACATATTTCGGCCGATAATCGGCGACCGCCGCCGCTTTGATCACGATGTCCGTTTCCGCAAAGCGAGACAAAACCGCTTCATACATTTCTTCCGCCGATTCAACCGCCACCGTCTCGACGCCATCGGGCGATGGGAGCGCCGTCGGTCCGGAGACGAGCGTCACCGAAGCGCCGAAGCGGGCCGCCGCTTCGGCGATGGCGTAGCCCATTTTGCCGCTCGAATAGTTGGAGAAATAGCGGACTGGATCAAGCCTCTCCCGCGTCGGCCCAGCGGTGACAAGCACACGCTTCCCGCGAAACAGCGGCGGATCACCGGCAAAAAAGCGCTCGATATGGGCGATGATGTTCTCCGGCTCCTCCAGCCGCCCTTTGCCGATGTAGCCGCACGCCAAATAGCCTTCCGACGGCTCGATGAACCGGTAGCCGAACTCACAGAGCCGCGCCATGTTCGCCCGAACGGCCGGATGCTCGTACATATGAACGTTCATCGCCGGAGCGATCCAGACGGGCGCTTTCGTCGCCAAAATCGTCGTCGTCACCATATTATCGGCGATGCCGGCGGCCAGCTTCGCCATCGTATTGGCCGTCGCCGGCGCAACGAGGACGAGATCCGCCCAGTCCGCCAAATCGATATGGGCGATGACGGCCGGGTTGTTTTCGGCAAATGTATCGACATACACTTCCTGGCGCGACAATGCTTGAAACGTGAGCGGTGTAATGAACTGGCACGCCCCTTCTGTCATGATCACTTTTACTTCTGCGCCGCGCTGGACGAGCTGGCTGGTGAGCACCGCCGCCTTGTACGCCGCCACCCCCCCGGTCACACAAAGCAAAATATGTTTTCCCTTGATCATGTTGGCCACCCCCCGACATTGAAAAAAATAACAACCTAAAGCTAGGTTGTTATTTTTCCTCTTCCACTAATTCGACCTTGTCACCGGCAATTTCCTCGAGCGCCTGGCCGACAAATTTTTTCGACACCGGCTTTTTCACCATCAGCTCCGCACCGTCCTGCAACTCGCGTGCCCGTTTGGCCACCACCGTGACAAGCTTATACTTGGAGTCCACTTTTTGCATCAGCAAATCGATGGAAGGATACAGCATCGTCATTCCACCCCCAACATCCGTTTATATCGCTCGGCGACGCGTTCGCGCCGGCAATGCTCAGCCGTGACAATCGCCTTGATCCGCTCGCAGGCGAGCTCGACTTCATCATTTTCCACGACATAGTCGTACGCATCCATCATTTCAAGCTCCTCTTTCGCCGCCCGCAGCCGATTTTCAATCAGCTCTTTCGACTCGGTGCCGCGTCCGATGATCCGCTTTTCAAGCTCCGTGAGACTTGGCGGGGCCAAGAAAATGAAGAGCGCCTCTGGAAACGCCCGCCGCACTTTCATCGCTCCTTGCACTTCGATTTCCAAAAACACGTCTTTTCCCTCGGCGAGCGTTTTTTCCACATAATCAATCGGCGTCCCATAATAGTTGCCGACATACTCGGCCCATTCGAGCAGCTTGTTTTCCCGAATCATTTGTTCAAACTGCTCGCGCGTCCGAAAGAAATAGTCGACGCCTTCCACTTCGCCTTCGCGCGGCTTGCGTGTTGTGACCGACACCGAATAATGAAGTTTGATGTCCGGGCGCGAAAACAGCGCTTTGCGCACCGTCCCTTTGCCAACGCCGGACGGCCCTGACATGACGATTAACAATCCACGTTCGCTTTTCAACGTTGAAAACCCTACCCTTCCTCGGAGAAATCATCGCTTCCGTACAAGCGGTTCGCCACCGTTTCCGGCTGTACGGACGATAAAATGACGTGATCGCTGTCGGTGATGATGACCGCGCGCGTTCTTCGGCCGTGCGTCGCGTCAACGAGCTTGCCGCTTTCGCGCGCATCTTGGATGATCCGTTTAATCGGCGCCGAATCAGGGTTGACAATCGTAATGATGCGGGTGGCCGACACCATATTTCCATACCCAATGTTAATAAATCTCATCATGACGCGCCCACCTGCCATATGTCATAGTTTTGCCGCCGGCAAGCCGCCTTAAACGGTTTATTCCACGTTTTGCACCTGCTCGCGCATTTTCTCAAGCACGCTTTTCATCTCAACGACTTGCGCGGCGATCAAGCTGTCGTTCGCCTTGGCGCCGATCGTGTTCACTTCGCGGTTCAGCTCTTGCACCAAAAAGTCAAGCTTCCTCCCGATCGGTTCGTCCGCCTCAAGGACGTCCGTCATTTGCGCCAAATGGCTGCGGATGCGTTTCAATTCCTCATGAATGTCCGCCTTTTCCGCAAACACCGCCACTTCTGTGAGCAGCCGCGCTTCATCAACCGGAGAAGGCGCCCATTCGCGCAGGCGGCGCGCAAGCCGCTCGCGGTATTGCTCGACTACAAGCGGCGCCCGCTGCTCAATGACTTCCACCCCGGCTTCGACTTCATGAAGGCGGGCGCGCAAATCCGCGGCCAGCGCCTCCCCTTCGCGCCGGCGCATGGCCACAAGTTCCTTTGCCGCTTCATCGACAGCGGCCAAAAGCAGCGGCTCGACCTGCTCGTTCGCTCCTTCCTCTTCCACCACTTCGACGGCCCCATCAAGCCGAAGCAGCTCGGCCGCCGTCACGCTGCCGTCAATGGCAAATCGCTTTGCGGCTTCCTGCACTCCGGCCCAATACTGGCCAAGCAAATCCCAATCGATATGTACGCTCCGTTTCACAAGCCCTTCTCCGGCGATCGTGACGAACACTTCCACTTTTCCGCGTCGCACGTACGGTGAAATTGCTTTTTTTATTTTATCCTCAAACACGAGCCATTGTCTAGGGAGGCGAATGGAAATTTCACAAAACCGGTGGTTGACCGATTTCATTTCCACCGCCACCGTCAAGCGGTCCGTTTTTTTCGTGCTCGCGCCAAAACCAGTCATGCTGTAAACCATGCCATCACATCCGTTGCGTCGTTGATGAAAAAGAAAAGGTCATAGAGCGTTCCTCTATCACCTTTTTTATTATAACATATCCATCCTTTTATTTTCTCGTAAAAAGCGAGCCGGCAAACAAAAAGGTCGGCAAGGCGGACAAACCGATGATGAGCAGCCAATCGACGGCCGCAAGCGGCTTCGTATGGAACACGGCAGCCAGCGGCGGGTAGTAGATCACGACCAGCAGCAACAGCAGCGACACGATCACCGCTGCAACGAGATACATGTTGCCGAACGGACTGCGGTCAAAAACCGAACGATCGCAGCGGCAGTCGAACACATGGATCAATTGGGCCAACACAAGCGTCGCAAACGCCGCCGTCTGAGCGTAAACGAGATCCGCGCCGCTCCGTTCATAGGCGGTCAGAAACGCAGCCAGCGTAACAACGCCGATCAAAAAGCCGCGGCTTACGATTTTCCAGCCGAGCCCGCGGGCGAACACCCCTTCATCCGGACGGCGCGGCGGCCGCTTCATGACATTTTCCTCCGGACGGTCGAGCCCAAGCGCCATGGCTGGCAACCCATCGGTCACGAGATTCACCCATAAAATTTGAATCGGCACGAGCGGCAGCGGAAGCGAAAGTAGCATCGCAAACAACATGACGAGAATTTCCCCGACGTTCGAGGCAAGCAAGTAGCGGATAAACTTGCGAATGTTTTCGTAAATGTTGCGCCCTTCTTCAATCGCGGCCTCAATCGTCGCAAAGTTGTCATCAAGCAGCACGAGCGACGCCGCCTCTTTCGCCACTTCCGTCCCCGACCGGCCCATCGCGACGCCGATATCCGCCGCTTTCAACGCCGGCGCGTCGTTCACCCCGTCGCCGGTCATGGCGACAATATGACCGCGGCGCTTAAAGGCGTTGACAATTTTCAGCTTATGCTCCGGGGAGACGCGGGCAAACACGTAAATATTATCGACCTCGCGTTCGAGCTCGTCGACCGACAGGCGCGATAACGTCGCCCCGTCCATCACTTTTCCGCCGGGCGGGAGCACGCCAAGCTGTTTGGCGATGGCCGTTGCGGTCAACACATGATCCCCGGTGATCATCACCGTTTTCATCCCCGCCTCTTTGCATCGCGCCACCGCCTGCTTCACCTCCGGCCGCGGCGGATCGATCATGCCGGCGACGCCGAGAAACCGAAGCTTCGTCTCCGCCTCCTTCTCCGATCCGATCCGCTCCGTTTCCGCAAGCGGCCGATACGCAATGGCAATCGTGCGCAAGGCGGAAGACGCCATCTGGCGAATCGCCTTCTCAATCGTCTCTTTCCACGCCGGGGTCAGCGCCTGCTCGCGCCCGTTCCATTCCAGGCGGTCCGCCCGCTCAAGCAGCACATCGGGCGCCCCTTTCGTCACAACGAACCGCCGCCCGTTCCGGTCGCGAATGATGACCGTCATCATTTTCCGCTCGGAATCAAACGGAAACTCCTGTTCGATCGTGTACTCACGCAAAAGCATTCCTTTCGCCAATCCAGCTTTGGCCGCCGCGACCAGCAGCGCTCCTTCCGTCGGATCGCCGTCGACGTAACGCCGGCCGTTTTCCTCTTTCAACTCCGAACCGTTGCAAAGCACCCCCATTGTCAACAGGCGAGCGAGCTGGGGAACGCGGTTCGGATCAACCGTCCGGCCGCGTTCAGAAAACTCGCCATCCGTTTCAAGACCAACGCCGCTTACCGCAAATGTCCGCCCGCCTGCCCATACTTGCGTGACGGTCATCATGTTTTCCGTCATCGTCCCCGTTTTGTCGGAACAAATGACCGAAGCGCAGCCGAGCGTTTCCACCGCCGGAAGCTTGCGGACGATGGCGTTTCGTTTGATCATCCGCTGCACGCCAAGCGCCAAGACGACCGTCACAATGGCCGGCAACCCCTCCGGAATGGCGGCGACCGCGAGCGACACACCAGCCAAAAACATTTCATACAGGTCGTGCCCTTGAATGACACCTACGGCCACGACCGCTGCCGTCAGCGCCAAGGCGACGACAAGCAAAATTTTCCCAAGCTGCTCGAGCCGGCGCTGGAGCGGGGTTGCCCCCGCATCCGCCTCTTCGAGCATCGTTGCGATTTGTCCCATCGCTGTTTTCATCCCAGTGGCGATGACAATCCCGACCCCATTCCCTCTTGTCACGAGCGTCCCCATAAACGCCATATTGTGCAAATCGCCCAACGACGCCTGTTCTGTATGAAGCGGGGCGGCGGATTTGGCCACCGGCACTGATTCGCCCGTCAGCGCCGACTCCTCGATTTCCAGGCCGGCCGCCTCAATCAAGCGGATGTCGGCCCCGACCCGGTCGCCGCTTGCAAGTCTCACCACATCGCCGACAACAAGCTCGCGCGTGGGGACTTTCACCCACTCCCCGCCGCGCAACACAACCGCTTGTGGAGCGGACAACCGTTTTAAGGCGGCAAGCGACTTTTCCGCCCGCCGCTCCTGGATAAACCCCAGGATGGCGTTCATGATCACGATGACGACAATCGCCACCGCATCCACATACTCGCCTAAAAACGCGGAAATCACCGTCGCCAAAAGCAACACAAGCACCATAAAATCTTGAAACTGGCGAAAAAAGACAACGATGGCCGACTCCTTCTTCCCTTCCGCCAGCTCGTTGTACCCGAACTGCCGCAGCCGTTTTTCCGCCTCCGCCGCAGTAAGCCCGGTCTTGACATTCGTCTTCGTCTCGTGCGCGACATCGCTTGCCGCGAGCGTATGCCATTGCATCTGTCTCCCTCCGTCCTTCCATTTTTTCGCACGCCGTTCCCGCTTCTCTATGCTTATTCATACATGTCCCAAAAAATGATAGTCCCCGCCATGATGTTTAGCGACACAAACATAAGGAGTCGTGGGGCCCTTTGCCACGCCATCTCCCCCATAAGGGAAAAAATCGTGTCAAAAAAGCGGGCCTCCCCATTTTATGCAACATGTTCGTCGGGCATCTTCGTCCGTCTTCAGGTAATATTCAAAGAAATGTTCAAAACGGCGGGTCGTATGGTAAGATCGAAATAGCAAACAAACGAAATAGAAAGGTGTTTTCCATGTCCTTTGACGGAGTGTTTACGTACGCCATTGTCGGTGAACTCGAAGAGGCGCTTGCGGGCGGGCGGATCACGAAAATCCACCAGCCGTCGGCGTATGAGATCGTGCTGCTTGTGCGCGCCCGGGGCCATAACCATAAAGTGATGCTGTCGGCGCATCCGACGTACGCCCGCGTCCATTTGACAAACGAAACGTACAACAACCCATCCGAGCCGCCGATGTTTTGCATGCGGCTGCGCAAACAGTTGGAAGGAAGCGTCATCGAAGCGGTCCGCCAAGTCGATTTTGACCGCATCATCGTCATGGACACAAAAGGCCGCGACGAACTCGGCGACGTGCAGACAAAGCGGCTCATCATTGAAGTGATGGGCCGCCATAGCAACATCATCCTCGTTGATGCATCGACCGACACGATCATCGACAGCTTGAAACATTTGCCGCCGTCGGTCAACCGCTACCGGACGGTGCTTCCCGGGCATCCGTACGTCGCCCCACCGACGCACGGCAAGCTGAACCCGCTTGAAGCGACGGAAGAAACGGTGCTGAAAAAAATCGACTTTCACGCCGGCAAGCTCGCCCATCAGCTCGTTTCCACCTTCAGCGGCATTTCGCCGCTATTTGCCAATGAGGCGGTGTTCCGCGCTGGACTCGCCAACCGGACGACGCTGCCAAAAAGCTTTCTTTCGCTCATCGATGACGTCCGGCACCGCCGCTTTGCCCCGATGATGTACACGAACGGGGAAAAAGAATGGTTTTACGTGTTGCCGCTTACGCACATAAAAACCGAAGGCCAACCGTTTGCGAGTGCAAGCGAGCTATTGGACCGCTTTTATTTCGGCAAGGCCGAGCGCGACCGCGTCAAGCAGCAAGCGCATGACATCGAGCGTCTCATGGCGAACGAAAAGGCGAAAAACGAGAAAAAGCTCCTAAAGCTCGAACAGACGCTCGAAGAAGCAAAGAAAGCCGACGTTTATCGACTGTACGGCGAACTGCTCACCGCCCATTTGTACGCCATAAAGCGCGGCATGACGGAAATCGAGGTCGCAAACTACTACGACGAAAACGGAGGCACCATCACCATTCCGCTCGACCCGCAAAAATCGCCGTCCGAGAACGCGCAACAGTACTTTCAAAAATACCAAAAAGCGAAAAACTCGTTCGCCGTCGTACAAGAACAAATCGAGCGGACGAAAGAAGACATCGCCTATTGCGACACGATTTTAAGCCAGCTCGAAACCGCCTCGCCGAAAGATGTCGAGGAAATCCGCGACGAGCTCATTGAACAAGGCTATTTGCGCCCGCGCGCGGCGAAAGGAGCAAAAAAGCGCAAACCAACCGCACCCGAGCTTGACCGCTACGTCGCAAGCGACGGCACGGAAATACTCGTTGGCAAAAACAACAAACAAAACGATTATCTCACAACAAAGCTGGCCCATAAGGACGATGTTTGGCTGCATGTGAAAAACATTCCCGGCTCGCACGTCGTCATCCGGAGCAAGCAGCCGTCTGACGAGACGCTCTTGGAAGCGGCGAATCTTGCCGCCTACTTCAGCAAAGCGCGCCATTCCGGCTCCGTGCCTGTCGACTACACGCGCATCCGCTATGTAAAAAAACCGAGCGGCGCCAAGCCGGGATTTGTCATTTACGAAAACGAGCAAACGCTCTACGTCACACCGGATGAAGAACTCGTCCGCACCATGAAACAGAGGCAAAAAGAACAAGCGGCGAAACCATCGTAAACGCGCCCCAATGGCCGCCCAACACGGCATCGGGCGATTTGCGCGAACTCCCGCAAACCGAAACGGTCTAGTGCCGCATAAAAGACAGCGGGCTGTCTGTAAGACCAGCTGCATTGGCCTTACGGACAGCCCGCTTTGCAAACTTGTCGAGTCAACCACAAGCCGCCATCACGAATGCAACTCCATGCACGTCTCGCCATCCGTCTCAACGAAACACATCCTCAAGAGCCACTTCAAGCCCAGGAAAGCATGCCGACTGCACCACACCCGTTCCCGCTTTCACATCCGCCTGCTCATACAGTCCTTCCTCGTTCAGCGTATAGACGGTAATCGCCTCTTTCATCGGATTGACGATCCAATACTCTTTCACACCGTACGCCATATACAAATTGAATTTGGTCACTAAATCGTGCGCCTGGTTGGAAGGGCTCAAGATCTCAACGATAAGAGTAGGCACGCCGACATACTTCGTTTCCGTAAACCCTTTTGAATCGCAAATAACGCTTAAATCCGGAATGACGACTTTGCGATCGGGAAACTTGTCGCTAGCCAGTTCGATATCGGTCGGCGCCGCAAACACGTTGCACGGCTTCCCACGAAAATAAAGGCCCAATTCGGTATGAAGGTTGCTCGAAACAAGCTGATGCTTGATGCTTGGCGACGGAGCCATATACACAGCGCCATCAATATATTCAAGCCACTCATCGCTTTGTTCCCGCAACGCCCAATATTGCTCGTACGACACATTGGAAAACCGAGGCAAGGACATCGGCATCTTCTCCTTTGTCGCTTACATATTCCCCAAAAGAAGAACGCAACAGCCGTAATGGCCGGCTATTCCTCAAGCATCTTATCCAACTTCTTATCAAAAGTATACACTTGATATCCCTTCACTTTGTTATAAGCGTATAAAAGGGTATCGACAAAGTCCAAGCGCCTTTTGCCAAACAGAGCAAGCGCCTCCTCTACGACCTCGATATCATCCACCTCGATATTATCGTATTTGAGCAATTCTAAAAGAATATCGCTGATCTCGTCATTTTTTACGTTGTACACTTTTTCAAGAACATAAACAACTTCAACGATTACTTCTCTTAGCAACAATACTTTGTTATCTTCAATAATCGTTGCGGCTTTGCCCGACAACTCATCATGGTCATTAAGCAGATATCTTAAAATAATATTCGCATCAATGATTTTCATATTGATCCACCACAGCTTTAGACCAAGCATCGCTTTCTCGGGCTTGCAAAGTCTCATTTTTATATTTGGACAGAGCCCCTCTTAGATTCCTTTTTTTTGGCTGTTCCAAATCTTCTTTATCTGCATAAGGAAGAATAATGACTTCCACTTTTCTATTTTTTAATGATTGAGGCAAATCGATGATCTTTTCTAAGTCATTGCTGTTTTTGATTACTCTTACAAAATCCATAACGTTTTCACTCCTTTCAAGGAAGATGGATCCTTTTAAACATATTATACCCGTTCATTGTACATCATGAGATGAAAATTCACTTTATGACAAAAAGATTTCGTCACCATCGAAGGGATGAAAATGCCGCTATGTCGAACTCTGAAACCTTGCACATTTTGAAGTTCGGGTATTTTCAGGATAGAAAAACTTTTTTAACGTCAGATATCCCTTCTTCAATCATACGTGTACTCTTTCTTGTTTCCTTTCTTATCGTACTCGCTTAACAAGTTTCCTACGGCATCATAATTCTTTTTCGCCACATAGCCTTCTTCATCCACTTCTTCCGTGACATCATTTCCGCTGGCATCATACTTGTTTTTCGTCACGACGTTTCCTTCCATTAAACGGATCGCGTCAAACCATACCGTTCCCGTGTAATTGCCGCGGAAGACAGCGGATATATCGATTTTATCAATTGGCTTGGAAGGTTGAATCGAAACGGCGGCACGGTTCCAATCTTGATTGCCAGCAGGGAAATCCGCAGGTGTGAGTAAAATATTTGTAGGTGAAATGGAGAATGCGAATGGTTGCTTGTGATGATGATCGTGACCACTAAGCGAAATGCTGTAAATGATCATTTTATTTGAATGCCAAGCCACCCGTTTTTTCTGTGAACATAACCATCCACGAATGGTTATGTTCATGCTTGGTGGTGAGCGAAACTTGCTCATGTTCAGAAAACCCACGAAATATTGACGACATTAGACGCTGTCGCACTCCGTTTTTCCCCATGGAATGACGCCGATGGCGAGTGAGTCATCTCCCCGCTTCGTCCATGACAAAAGCGCGAACCATCCTTTGGTCCGCGCTCCTCTTTTCCTCTTTTAGCTCCCCCACTCCTCCGGATTCTCCCGCCATTTTCGCAATGTCGCCAGATCGTGTTCGCTGACGGCGCCAAGGCGAACGGCCGTTTCGATGAGGGTGTTGTAGTCCGTAAGCGTGTAGGCAGGCAAATTCTCTGCGGCAAACGCCTGTTTCGCTTTTTCGAGCCCGTATGTGAAAATGGCGGCGACGCCCAGCACCTCGCAGCCCGCCTCTTTCAAGGCGCGGACGGCCGCAAGCGAGCTGCCGCCCGTCGAGATCAAGTCTTCGATAACGACCACGCGCTGGCCCGGTTCGGCTTGGCCTTCAATTTGTTTTCCTTTGCCGTGCGCTTTCGCCTGGCTGCGGACGTAGCACATCGGCAGCTCAAGCCGCTCGCTCACCCAGGCGGCGTGCGGGATGCCGGCGGTCGCTGTGCCGGCGATGAGGTCCGCTTTAGGGAAATGGGTGCGGATGAGTTCGGCGAGGCCGTCGGCGATCGTGCGGCGCACGTCGGGGTAAGCGAGCGTCAGGCGGTTGTCGCAATAAATCGGCGATTTCAAGCCCGAAGACCATGTAAACGGCTCGTTCGGCTGCAGGGCGACTGCCCCGATTTGAAGCAGTTTGGCGGCGATGTCGTGTTTCATCCTATTTCGCGCAGGAGACTCCCACTTCAACGACCAAAGGGAGTAAGTGGGAGAGGAATGCGCGTTCCCCCCTTTCTTTTGTGTATGATCGAATAAAGGCGTGGAGAAAACCGTTCAATAAAGGCACTCCAATCACGGCTACTCGATGTATGGAGTTGGTTACAGGAAACGTTGTAACCGTAAAACATC